>CAYMTC010000094.1:0-7001 GCA_964393265.1 uncultured Thermoleophilia bacterium | reverse complement strand
GGGCTCTACTACTGCTCGGCGCGCCACTACGACCCCTACAGCCGGCAGTTCATCAGCAAGGATGCGGCTGATGCCGATGGCGAGGAGAGCCCCTATCAGTACTGTGGCGGGGAGCCGGTGGGAAGTGTTGATCCGAGCGGTGCAGCATCAGACCCCGAGTCCGCCAGCCGACAGCAATGCAGGCAGTTCAAGCGCGGAAGCGTCGACGTTCGGGTGAGATTCGTTGTTCACTACAGGATCATCCACAGGGCCGATGGTGTCCATAATGCCTACAAGTTCCGCAAATACAGCATACGGATAGACAGGAAGAAGGGCAAAGTCAACGCAGTCTCCTACTTCAACGGTCGCGTGTATGGTTGCCTCTACTATCCAGCGAGTGGCCAACATAGAATAATCCCAGGGCTTTGGCAGCCTCGCAAGCGTACGATACCAGACCAGAGATTCATGAAGAATGGTCGCACATATACCTTCTTCACCGGTAATCAAATGCATAACACTTGGGTACTTCTTATGTCGTCATGGGAGTATTTTACTAACGGCGAGCCGCTAGCGCGATTCGGAATCACAACTAAGTTCTGGTGGAAGAATAGTGGCAAAAGACTGAAGAAGGAATCGCTCGTCAATATTGGTTTTCCTCAGTACGGAGATTAGTAGTATTGTGGCGGCTACGCTTCAGGAGTAGTCAATATGTTTGAAATGATAACTAATACTCTTCATAAGATACATTTCATTCATAGAATCCCGTATGCTATTATAGTGCTGTTGGTTGTCGTCATCTGCGGCTGTTCACACAGTATCATCGGGGATTATGAGCAAGTCGGTGGTATTATGTCAGATGGTGGTACCAGTATTCGGTTTTCGAAGAATGGCCGTGTGACATGGCAAGGATATACATGGAGAATGCCTGGGTCATACTCTATTGATAATGATACTGTGACTATACACTTCGATGTCAACGAGGAATTGGTATGGATTGGTGACATCGAGGACGGAAGACTCGTGTTCAACAGGGCACTGAAAGACGGCAAGGTGACGCCAACGAACGCTACGACGGTGTTCGAGCGGGAGTAGTGTACCGTGTCAAGGTTCGACCGAAAGCAATGACGGTCACGCTGATGCCGCCGCGGCTTCTCCACGTGACGGAGTGGTAGGAATGGCTACCCCGAGAACTCGCGCGATGATGGGGCTGGCCGCGCTTGTGGGATTTCTCCGGAACAGTTCGGCAACATCAACTTCGGCTACATCGGTACCGCGATGGGCGTTCCTCTCGCAGTGCTGATTCCCGGAAGCACCGCAGCTCATCTGAGCCATGCAGAGGGATGGTTGCTAAAGAATCTGGCCGACGAGTTTCGTGACCATAAGATGATCAGATGGGGTAACAAGCTCTACTACAAATACGGCGCTGTCTCTGCACATGCATGGTACGTAAAATGACGCGGCAGCTGCCCCATCAGCCGAAGCAGCCGAGGCGGCTGTCGCGGACGCACTGGGTAGTGCTGGTCTGCGCAGCGCTCCTCGGAGCGATCGCTGCCTTCCTCGTGTGCCTTCCCTACTTCGGCTCTGCGCCGCCGCCGGGAGAGGTGATCGGCCGCTCGAGCTCACCCGACGGCAGGTGGCTGGTCCGGAACCACTACATCGAACAAGGCGCATTCGGCGAGGCCACTGCATGGATCGAGGTCCGACCGCCCGGTGGCCAGCCCTGGCGGACCGTTTACTACGGCTTCCCTGCCGATGTGACGTGGCGCGGGAACGACACGCTCGAGCTCATCGAGGTCGAGTCAGAGACACATCACCGCCTCGACCTGGCCCAGGGAGAGACCTACGACGTGCGCGTCGACGATCTCGTCAACCTGATCGGTGGCGTCATCTACGCCTTCTTGGCGTTCTGCGCCTTCACAGCCGTCGGCGTCGGCATCGTGTGGGCGTCCCGGCGATCGGCGCGCCGCCCGTCGTCCTGACCGGCTCTGGGATGGCACCCTCTGCAGGGATATCGGGCTCCGTGCTGTTCGACACTGGGGACCCGAGACGCGCGTGAATCGCCACGCCAGACAGGCCCATCCTCTCTGTCAAGCAGGTACCGGAGTCGCACAAGGTCGAGTCCTCGGGATGCCGACGTCCCGCCGACAAGACGGCCCACCACGACTGGCCGCCACTACGCACTCGGCACCGCGAAGACGCCGAGACGACCTGCACTCCACAGCACCATCACGCACCGACGCTCACCAACCCGCACACAACCCCACCACTCTTGATCAGGGTGTCGCAGGTTCGATCCGTGCGCGGCCCACCACTTCCATCCACACTGTCCACACTGTGCAGATGTTCGGTTTCCAGCACAATCCCGCACGGGCGAGCACGACTACCCGAGCGCCTGCCGACGCGATGCTGACGCGACGGATAGACACGCTCTGGCACCGGTCAGCACAGAACCGAACGACCTGCCCAGGCAAGCTCCTCGCGCCGCCGCTCGACTTCCACTGACGGCCGATCTTCTTGAGCGCCCGCTCCGCCTCCTTGACATAAGCCCTGATATCCCAGGCCATCCGCCAACAGGGCTTCCATAACCTCGATCAGTGTGGCATCATAATCAATGTTTAGAGATAACCTTGATTAAGGAGCAACTGTGGCCAAGGTTATCCGACGCCATTGGGTGACCGATCAGGGCGCGGGTCTGCCCCGCAGAGACCGTCTCTCCTGCGACTACGACGCTTATCTCCCCGACCAGTTGGTCAATCGAACCGTCTTGCTGGAGGGACCGGTCGCAGCCGATGTGAGCGAGGCCGAAGCCGAACTGACGCGGTTCGACCTCGCGGTCGGCGCGCTGTCCGACAGCGAGGCGCTGGCCCGCCTCTTGCTGCGGACCGAATCGGTCGCCTCTTCGCGGATCGAGGGACTAGAGGTCGGCGCCCGCCGCCTGCTGCACGCCGATGCCGAGCGGGCCATGGGCAAACGCCCGCGAGACGTGACAGCGGAAGAAGTGCTCGGCAACATCGAGGCCATGCTGTATGCAGTCGAGGCAGTCGGCCCGGGCGATGCGATCTCGGCCGATCTGCTGCTCGAGATCCACCGCCGCCTGCTGGCAGGGACGCGCCTCGAAGAATGCGGTGGCCGATTCCGCAGCGAACAGAACTGGATCGGCGGCTCTTCGTTCAATCCCTGCTCGGCCGAGTACATACCGCCGCCACCGGAGCGCGTGGAGGAGCTCATCGCCGACCTGTGCTCCTTCTCCAGCGAAGACTCGCTGCCGGCTGTCGCGCAGGCCGCGCTCGCCCACGCCCAGTTTGAGACCATCCATCCATTCGCAGATGGCAACGGACGCGTCGGGCGAGCGCTCATCCATCTGGTTCTGCGTCGACGCGGCCTCGTCTTGCGAGCATTGCCCCCGGTGTCTTTGATCCTCGCAACATGGGCGGATGAGTACGTGGCCGGGCTCACGGCGACTCGTTACCTGGGCCCACCGACATCGGTCGAAGCCCTGCAAGGTCTGAACCGCTGGATCGGGCTCTTCGCCGCCGCAGCCAAGCGAGCGGTGGCCGACGCGGACACCTTCCAAGAACGCATGGACGGTCTCAACAAGGCTTGGCGCAAACGCCTCGGACGAGTGAGAGCGAACTCGGCCACCGACCTCCTGCTTCGCGCGCTGCCCGGCGCGCCGCTTCTTACCATCCACAGTGCCGCCGCACTAGTCGGACGCAGTGCCCAAGCTGCCAACGAAGCTGTCGCCCGACTCACCGAGGCAGAGATCCTGTCGCAGACGACGCTCGGCAGACGCAACAGGGCGTTCGAGGCTCCCGAAGTGATCTCCGCCTTCACCGACCTCGAGCGGAGACTTGCCAGCCCAACAGGGGACACGCGGACAGCTCCGCCGACGCGCCGAGTGCCTCGTCGGGGATGACGCGTGAGACTCGCACCGATGCGACAGTGCCTTCGGTACCTGCGTCACACCCTCGATGCCCTTCCCGCTCTACCTCTCGCTCGATAGGGATGCTGCAGGCGTTCGCTGTCGTGGAGGACAGAGGCGACGCTGATGGAGCTGGGGGTCGTGGAACAGCGGCATGCGGCGGTACTCAAGGTCATTAGCGGGAAGACAGCGACGGTCGCGCAAGAGCCGAGGTAGCCGAGCATCGACAGTCCAGCGGGGTCCGGGAGGCCGAGACACACGTCGGGTAGACCCAGTGCGGTGTGCCTCACCTACTCAGGGTGGCCTTGCCTTCGCGCATGACGCGGTGGGGAGGTCGAGTGAAGTATCATGAAGTATCAAGCTGTGGCTCTCGTCCCTGCATGCTGGTCTGCTGCCGCCGGTACTGACCACGCAACAGCGTAGGTGGCGGTCGCGGAGCTGTTGATGATGCCAGCCTCAGGGCATCAGTCGAATAGGAGTAGACATGACACGTATCAAGAGACATGCCGCGCTGCTCGTCCTAGCGGTCGCGCTCGCCGTCATAGCGGGAGCCTGCGGGAGCGAGACCGGTACCGATGGGCCGACGCTCTACACCAACACCGAGTACGGCTTCACACTGAGCTACAGTGAGCCCTTGGGTGTGGTCACCATGGAGCCCCCCGCAGGTGAGCTCTACGCCATCGCTTTCGCCGACAAAGAGGGCACGCTCGTCAACGATCAGTACGCCAACGGTCTTAGGGTATCCGTCCTGCAGATAGACCAGGCGATCGAGGCTGCCGATGTCCCGAAGCTGGAGAACGAGATCGCGGGCGTCATCAAGGAGATGATCGCCGGCCTTCCTGAAGGCAAGACCACGGGTGAGGTCACCGCGGTCACCCTCAATGGTACGCCCGGCTACGTCGTTGACTACGAGGTCGCGATCTCCGGCGAGCCAGGCCTCGGCCGACTCTACGTCCTGATCAAGGACGACAAGGAGTACCACCTTACGCTGCAGACGGTGGCGGACGACTGGGAACAGCTCGAACCCGCCCTGGAGGAGACCGCTCAGACGTTCACGCTAGAGTAGAGCACGGCTCGTGCGCTTCGGGCGCGTGAGCCCCTTCGGTTGGGTCATCCCGGTCTCGCCGTCGATGCCGGGTACGAGCTCGATCGCCACGAGAAGTCGATGATCCCGTGACGCCACTCAGGCGTCGGGTCAGGCGCTGCGGGCGCCGTCGGTGACCGTGGAGCGTGCGCGCCATTCTCGAGTGTCCCAAGCACGACGTGACGGTGCGCGGACCGGCTCCTACGCCCTTCGACCGATGCCGTGGGCGCTGTGTCCTGGCTTCCGCGAGCGGCTGAGTCAGTCGACGCGCGTGACCGGTGGCACCACCCAGGACCCATCGATGATCGACGGCGGGTCCTCCTTCGGCCAGTACATGCGCAGCACGAGAACGAAATGACCCTCTGGAGCCGGCAGCCAGTTGGAGACCTTGCCCTTCTCCAGCTGCTCGTGCTGGAAGTACAGGTCGACCGACCCATCGGCGTTCTTCTTGAGCGGATCGCGCTGGCTGAGCGTGTAGCGATCGAGCGGGTTGTCGTAGAAGAAGTGCTGAGCGTTGTACATGGTCACCGACCAGAAGCCGTTCACCGGTGGCATCCGGTCCTTGGGGAAGGTCATCACGTACTTGTGCGCGCCGTTCAGCGACTTCCCGTCCGCATCGTTGTTGGTCAGGGGATAGACCCCGTCCTGCGGCAGGTTGGCACCGAGGCCGATGTAGGTGATGAGAGCGCGCTGGATGTAGTCGGTGCCGTAGGCACCCGTCTTGAGCGGGTAGCCCCAGGCGTTCTCGAGCTTGATGTCGCCCGCCTTGAGGCCGCCCTGCTGCCAGGCCACGATCTTCTGCTGTGCGGGCTGCGGGACTGACGAGAGGCCCTTTGCGACGTCTTGCTTCAGAGCCGACCAGTCGAAGCTCTGCCCCGGCACGATGCCGATGCTGGCGAGCTTCGCCACCATCGACTTGTCTTCTTTCACCGGCGGGTTCGTCTTCATCAGCTCCGCGAGCAGCGTGAAGAACCCCTCGGCGCTGAGCGCGTTGACCTGGTCGCGCACAGGCGTCGTCATGTCGACGTTCGGATCGACCTTCCCCGCGGGAGGAGTGTACGAAGTGCCGTACGAGCTGAGAGGGACGGCCGAGAACTGATCCTGCAGCTTGTGCACGACGTCAGAATCCTGCGGCGTGCCGGTGCAGTAGATACGTCCGATCATCCACACGATGGACGTCGGGGACTTGTACTCCGTCACGCCCTCCGGCAGCGTACCTTTCCAGCCAGGGCCTGTGATGCCGTACTTCTGCGCACCTGTGCCGGTCGTACGCGATCCTGGAGCCGCGAACACCGTCGTCCACCCGTCGAGCATCGGCATCATGAAGTAGCGGTCGTGCATGTCGGGCTGGGTGACGATCCACGGCTCCTTGGCCACGTCGAGCCAGAGGATCGTGTAGTACGTATCGGCGTTCGGTGAGGTCACAGCCTTGAAGTCCGCCGTGGGATAGCTGCGCACCAGCGCGAACTGGCCCATCGGGGCGTCGTTCATGCCACCGACGGGGCCGGGCTTGGCGACATTGGTCATCACGCGCCGCGTGTACTCCATGGTGACCAGCGGATAGCCGTAGACGTACGCGTCGATGCCGATGTCGCGGGCATCGGCCTCCGAGAGCGCCGCGCTCGAGGTCGCGGATGGCGTAGCGCCCGTTCCGGGGGTGCCTCCGCAAGCCGCCAGCAAGGGACTCAAGCCCACTCCGGCGCCGACGGCCACGGCCGCCTGCAGCACCTGACGGCGCGTGTAGCTTCGGTCAGGCGTCTTGGACGGACCCGTCCACCCCTCTTCCATGGTCTCCCCCCTGATCCATCTTGCGCCGGTCATGTCCTGGCGGTCTGAGCGATCGGGCAGGGTCGCAGGCCCGACACCCTTGATTTCTGTCATGCATACCATACAGAGCCTGACCGGGAAAGAGCCTTCTCCCACGCGATGCCACGCACGCGATGTGAGAGGGTTACTCCGCGAGAGGCTCGTGGTGACTCAGCGAGAGGCTCGTCGTTTTCAGCGTCATAGTGCCAG
>CAYMTC010000093.1:501-7032 GCA_964393265.1 uncultured Thermoleophilia bacterium | reverse complement strand
CGCGATAATGAGCGGTGACTGGAGTTCAGACGTGTGCTCTTCCGATCTAGCGTGTGTGATGCGCGAGTTCCTCTCCTCATCACGGTACGCACCGCGGGTCGCACGCTCATCGGCGGTGCTGATCGTCGTCCTGCTGGCGGTGGCCATAGCGGGATATGCCATAGCTCCCGACGGCAAAGGCGCCACCCTGCGACTCATCGTCAACTTCTTCATCACGGTCGCCACGGTCATAGGTATCCAGATCTTCACCGGTAACGCGGGCGTGGTCTCCTATGGGCATGCCTCGTTCGTCGGCGTGGGCGCTTACGTGACCGCTTGGTTCACCGTGCCACAGGTCATCAAGGCAGACATCTTCACCGGCATGCCTAGCTGGCTGCTCGGTGTGGAGTGGGGGTTCTTGCCCACGGTCCTGGTCTCCATGGTCGCCGGTGGTGTCGTGGCCTTCGGTATAGGCGCGGCCATCATGCGTATGAAGGAGACGGCGATGGCCATGAGTACTCTGGGGTTGCTGGTCATCGCCCACGGCGTGTTCTCCAACTGGGAGGGCATGACCAGGGGCACCGAGGGCGTGTACGCGCTGCCCGTGCGCACCGACCTGTGGATCGCCTTCGCCACCGCCTGTGTGGCGGTCGTGGTGGCGCTCGCGTTCAAGTACTCGTGGCTGGGGTTGCGCTTACAGGCCAGCCGCGAGGACCCACTCGCGGCCGAGGCGACCGGCGTCAACGTCGTGCGGGCGCGCTATGCAGCGTGGGTGCTCTCCGGCGTGGTGAGCGCCGCCGCCGGCTCGGTGTGGGCCCAGTACAACCTGGCGTTCGCGCCGCCGCAGTTCTACTTCGCGCAGGTCTTCTCGATCCTCTCCATGCTGGTCATCGGCGGCATGGCGACGGTCTCCGGCGCGGTGATCGGCGCCGGCGTGACGACCGTCATCTTCGAGGTGTTGCGCGGCGTCGAGGAGGAGGGCAGCTTCTTCGGCATCGAGGTGCCCACGATCACCGGGCTCACGCAGATCGTCGTGGCGCTCCTTACCCTGCTCATCCTCATCTACCGGCGTGACGGCATCCTGGCGTGGTGGGAGCTCGACGGCTGGGTGCAGAAGGCGTGGCGACGCCTCACCCGGCGTGGCAAGACGCCGCTGGAGCCGGCAGCGGGCGACGGGGGGGAGGTCTAGGATGGATGCTCCTACGAGCACCGCTCAAGCGCCCGGCCAGGCGGCAGCCGAGGCCTGTCAGATGGCAGAGCCCTTCATCGCCCAAGAGATCGTCAAGCACTTCCGTGGGGTGCACGCCCTCGACGGGGTCTCCCTGCAGGTGGGGCCGGGCGAGATCCTCGGGCTCATCGGCCCCAACGGCTCCGGCAAGACGACGTTGCTCAACGTCATCTCCGGCATCTACCCGCCCACCTCGGGTCGGGTGGTCTGCGACGGACGGCCGGTCACCGGCCGCAAACCGCACCGCATCGCCCACCTCGGTGTAGGGCGTACGTTCCAGAACATCCGCATCTTCGGGCACCTGACCGTGCGCGAGAACGTCGAGGTGGGCGCCGTCAGCGGCCGTGCCGTGCGCGACGCCCGCCATGCCGCCGACGTCGATGAGTTGCTCGAACGCTTCCGCCTCATCGACGTCGCCGAGCAGCAGGCGCTGGCCTTGCCCTACGGCGCCCAGCGCCGCGTCGAGATCGCCCGGGCGCTGGCCGGGCGGCCGTACTATCTGCTGCTCGACGAGCCGGCGGCCGGTATGAACGAGGCCGAGTCCGACGACCTGCTGCAGACCATCCTCTCGGTGCGCGGCGAGTTCGGCTGCGGCATCCTCATCGTCGACCACGACCTGCGCCTCATCATGCGGCTCTGCGAGCGCATCCACGTGCTCGCCGAGGGCAAGACCCTGGCTGAGGGGACGCCGGCGCAGGTACGGGCCGACCGTCAGGTCATCGACGTGTTCCTCGGTGACGCATTCAAGGATCAGGAGGAGGCATGACGACTGCAGGGTCTGGCACGATGCACACGTTGAGGAGCGACCACGTCGTCTACCAGATGGACAAGGCCAATCCACCGGCCTTGCGAGTGCTTCCCGGGGACGTGGTCGTCGTCGAGTGCCTCGACGCCCACAGCGGTCTGATCCGCACGCCGCAGGACACGCCGCAGAAGCTCGACTTCGACCGTATCAACCCTGCTACGGGACCCATCTTCGTCGAGGACGCTCAGCCAGGGGACGTCCTCGCCGTCCGCATCTTCAAGATCGAGGTGGGCGAGCAAGGGTCTGCCTTGGTGTTCCCAGGCGAGTTCGGGTTCCTCAAAGACGATCCCATGGAACCGTTCACCAAGATCGCACAGGTGGAGGACGGCAAGATCCTCTACCGAGACGACATCCGCATCCCCGTGCGACCGCTCATAGGCACGCTGGGCGTCGCTCCGGCCGGGGAACCTGTGTCGAACCTCTACCCCGGCGACCACGGCGCCAACATGGACATCAAGGACGTCTGCCCGGGCAACACTGTGTACCTGCCTGTCTTCGTGCCGGGGGCGCTGCTGGCTCTTGGCGATGCCAAAGCTGTCATCGGCGACGGGGAGTCTGCGGGGGCCGGGCTGGAGATCGATGTGACCGTGACACTGCAGGTCGACGTCCTCAAGGGGGCTTCGCTGCCGCGGCCCATGATCGAGTCGCCGACGGAGTTCATGACGTGCGGCTGGGGGATGACCATGGAAGAAGCGACCAGCTGCTGCATGCGGGACATGAGCGCGTTCGTGGCCCGCAAACTCAAGATGCCGCTGGTCGAGGCGTACAACCTGGCGGGTATGGTCGGCGACGCTCGACCCGGCAACGCCGTGTGCGTGCCAGGCGCCATGCGGTTCGTGATGCCCAAGAGCATCTTCCGCGACGGCATCGTCATCCCGTGAGTCGCGGGCGGCGGTGCCCGTCGCCAGCGCCGTCAACGCTGTGAGGCCTGACGCCGTTCAGGTCCGGCCAGACAGCGTCGACACAGTCTAGAGAGACCCGTCTGGCGTGGCGATGCACAGAGCTGTCAAGTGGAGGTCCGGAGATGGGCGCACTGGCCCGCGACCCGCACACGCCGACGACGGCGTCGCCGCGGCGCACGGAAGCCGCTCAGGGGCTCTCCGGCGTGGTCTATAGGGAGTTGAGGGCCCTTGGGACTGCGCTGGCGCATATGCCCGAGGTGCAGCCCTTCGCTATCGTGTCGACGGACGGGCGCGTGCTAGCCGGCAACCGTCCTCTGCTGGAACTCCTGGGCTGTGGAAGCGTGAGGCTCTTGGGGAGTAGCTGGGGAGAGATCATGCCCGCATGGCAGGCGATCGCGCGGTCCCAGAAGCGGTCGAGAGCCAGTGTGCTGGTCGTGCCGCTCGGCAGTTGCTCTTCAGCTTCCCGCGTGTCGGCGGACGTGGCGGTGCGGCCGTTGCGCGGTATGGGGGAGGCCGTCGTCGCCTACACCGTCCTGCTCACACCAGCAGACGGCAGGGTGTGCGCGCAGCGTCCGTGAGTGTGCCGCCGGGTGGTCAGCAGCCCTCGAACGACAGTCATCAGCACAAATCTGCGCACAACGTCTTGAACGTGTGGAAGGTGGTTCCATAGGCTGGACCGGACCGGCAGCATGCGCCTAGGGTAGGTCCAACGTGAGCACGCTCGAACGTCCAGCTATCGAACCCATCAAGAGCGCCTTCCGGCTGTGCGCGCACAGCGCCGAGCAGCTGGAGCGTCTGCGCGATGCGACGCTCACCATCCTGGAGGACGTAGGGGTGCGCTTCGACTCGGCCCAGGCGCTCGACGTGCTGCACGCCCATGGCGCGCACGTCGATCGCGCATCGCGAGTGGTCAAGATGCCGGCCGACCTCGTGCTCAAGGCCATGAGCAGCGCGCCGCGAAGCTTCGTGCTCGGCGCGCGCGACCGGTCGTGCGACCTGGACTTGGCCTCCGGCTGGACGTTCGCTACGACGGACGGCTGCGGTACGCAGGTCGTGGACTTCATCACCCGGGAGCAGCGTCCGTCGACAAAGGCCGACGTGGCCGATCTGTCGCGGCTCATCGACTACCTGCCGGGCATCAGCTTCTGGTGGCCTACGGTCGGTGCAGGCGACTGTGGCGAGACCGCGCAGCTGCACGAGCTGGAGGCGGGCTGGAACAACACCGTCAAACACCTCCAGGGCATGGTGCAGGGGCGCCGGCAGGCCGAGTATGCCGTACGGATGGCCAGCCTGGTCGCAGGCGGCGAGGCCGAGCTTCGTCGGCGACCGGTGCTGTCAGATCTCATCGGGACGGTCTCGCCGCTCACGCAGGACGAGGACGCTATGGACGCGGCCTTCGTGTTTGCGGCGGCGGGGGTGCCCGTGTGTTTCGTGACCATGCCCACCATGGGCACCACTGCTCCTGCGACGCGTGCCGGTGCGCTGGCTGTCGGCTGCGCCGAACTGGTCAGCGCCAGCGTGGCCGTGCAGTTGGCCGACCCCGGCGCTCCTGTCATCCACGCCATGATGCCGAGCTTCATCGACCCGCGCACAGGCAGCTTCATCAGCTTCCCGCTCGACTCCAGGGCGCGCTCGCTACCCACGGAGCTGGCGCACCTGTGGGGAGTCCCCTCGGAGTCGGCTGCCTGCGGCACCGACTCCCTGCAGCCCGGCACGTGGCAGGCTGGGGTAGAGGAGGCGCAGGACTTGCCGCTGCTCGCGCTGGAAGGTACGGAGCTCACGCCGACCATCGGTCTCGTGGCGACGTACACCGTCTTCTACCCCGAGCACCTTCTCCTCGGGCATGACATCTACCAGCGAGCTCGCCACGCCGTCATGGACATCGTCCTCGACGATGAGTCGTTGGCGCTGGGTGCTGTCGCCGACGTGGGGCCCGGGGGTCACTACCTGGGCCATCGCCACACGCGACGGCATCTCCGAGCCACCACCGTGCCTGCCGTGACGCATGTCCCAGCCGAGCGCGGCGGCTACCGCGATCCTATCGAGGTGGCGCGCGAAGAGGCCGAGCGGATCTACCGAGAGTACCGCCCGGAGCCCCTCAGCGAGGACGTGGCCCGCGAGCTGGCCAAGCTCACTGCGGCGGCCGACGCCGAACTGCGCGGTTGAGTCGTCACGGCGGTGCCGTGCCTGCCTGAGGTCGTGCGCCGAGAGGGGTCGATGACCCGGCGACCGGGAATACTATGACCGGATGTGTCACCGGGGCACGGACGCCGGGGCCTTCAGGCTTCACGGCTGTGCCGCTTGAGGGGGCAGACATGGGCGAGTACCACGTCGTGTTCGGGGCCAATGGGTCGCTCGGGTCAGCCATCGTGCGGCGACTGGCGCGCGATGGTGTGACGGTGCGCGCGGTGGTCAGGGACGTGGCGGGTCTCGAGTGCGCTCCACCGCCTGGGGTCGAGGTGTTCCATGGCGACGCGGTGTATCGGCACAGCGCCATCCAAGCCGCCAAGGGGGCGGCGGTGATCTACCGTTGTATCCCGGCGCGCTACAGTCTCTGGGCGGAAGTGTGGCTGTTGGCTACCGAGAACACCATCGCCGCCGCGCAGGCCGCGGGTGCTCGACTCGTGTCGCCTGGCAACGTCTACGTCTACGGTCCCCTAGGCACCGCACCGGCGACCGAAGAGCATCCCCTGGAGGCTACGGGCGTCAAAGGGCGCCTGCGCATAGCCACGCAGGAGGCGCTGTTCCGGGCGCACCGTTCGGGTGCCGTCCCGGTAGTGATCCCGCGTTTTCCCGATGTGTACGGCCCCTGTGTCACCAATCGGGTGTACGGCAGCCTGTTCCGGCACGTGGTGCAGGGGAAGAGTGTCCGCTGGTTCGGAGACCTGGACGCTCCTCGAAGCCTCCTCGACGTCGAGGACGCTGCTGCCGCGGCCGTCCTTCTGGGCCGCGACCCCGAGGCGTACGGGCGGGTGTGGCACGTAGCCGGGCCGCCCCCCATGACACCACGTGAGTTCATCGACCTGGTGTCGCGTGTGGCAGACACGCAGGTGCGGCTGCGTCGCGTGCGGCCGCTCGACGTGCACCTGCGCAGCCTTGTCGATGCCGAGACACGCGCGTTCCTCGAGTTCCGCTACCTGTTCGAGCAGCCGCAGGTCCTCGATGGCACTCGATTCGCGAACGCGTACCCAGACTTCTCCTACACACCACCGGAGGACTCGGTCCGGCGGACACTGGAGTGGTTCTCGACGGCGCGTGTCGAGAGACGTGTCGAGCCGTCCTGCGTGTGACTGGTCACGCACGGGGCTGTGGGGTACAGTTGCAGCTCTGCGCACTACTACGTAGTCTGGGGGAACATGAGCCTGTTCTCGGCACCTAACGTAGACCGTCTCATAGCACGAGGCGACGTCGAGGGTCTCACCAAGGCTGCGCGCTACAAGAAGGATCCGGCGCTTGCCGAGCGCGCCCGCGAGGCGCTCACCGACAAGATCGACTACCTCATCAGTCAGCTCGACACGCGTAACCTGCGTCGTCTCGTGATGGTCCGCGAAGCTCTGGTGGCCGCTGGCAAGCCGGCTGTCAAGGCGATGATCTTCGTCCACACCGACAAGCAGAGC
>CAYMTC010000093.1:0-491 GCA_964393265.1 uncultured Thermoleophilia bacterium | reverse complement strand
GATGTCACGTACGTGTTGGGTGAGGCAGGTGACCCCGAGGCCGTGCCCGTCCTGATCGATGCGCTGCGTGACACCGACCCGCTTCTGCGGCAACTCGCAGCTGAGGCGTTGGGCAAGATCGGTGACGAACAGGCCGCCGAGCCACTGCGGCTGGCGGCCCTCCGGGACGACAACGAGCGGGTGCGTAGGGCAGCCACCAAGGCCCACCAGCGGTTGGTGCCGGCCTCGTGAAGCGGCACCAGGCCAGCTGGCGCCATACGTCCGTGCCATGAGCAGCACCGTCGGCACTCAAGGGGAAGCAGCGGGCGGCGCACACGCCGAGGCCCAGACTCGCCACGCCGAGCGCATCACCGACCGGCTTGGCGGGCGCCAGTTCGCCCAGGTGCTGCGCGCCGGGACGCTCGCTGTGGTGCGTGAGCAAGAGACGCTCAACCGCATCAACGTGTTCCCCGTGCGTGACGCCGATACGGGTGCCAACCTGGCCGCCACCT
>CAYMTC010000092.1:0-7141 GCA_964393265.1 uncultured Thermoleophilia bacterium | reverse complement strand
GGCAGCATGGCGAAGACGGACCACACGAGCGGCGTTCGCGCCGCCCTCACGACCGCCTGGACACCTGTGGCCAGCCCCCCGAGGAAGCCCAGGGCGATGAGCCCCATGGCCGGCCACAGGACGGCCGCCTCGACGGCGCCGTCCGGAAGCCCGCGCCGCATGTCGAGGTGCGAGGTGAAGAAGAAGATGAACAGGACACCCAGGACATACCAAGCTAAGCCGACGCCGGCCACGGTGAGGGCAGCGCGGCGCCAGCGACCTACTGGGGTGAAGTCCGTGATCTGACTTGCCCAAGGATAGCGGAGCTTCTCTTCTGAGGTCAGTGCACGCGACATGGGTCCTGCCCGACGCTCCCTGTAGGTCCACCCGCCAGCCGCAGGGTAGTCTGCATCGCCGGTATGATAGCATGCGCTCCGAGGCCCATGGCGGCCTCTTTCTGCATGCCGTCCGTCACCTGCATCTGTGCATCACAGGCAGGTGCTGGGGATGACGCTCGTCGGCATGTGGAGGCTGCGTCGCAGGCTTGCCGGCCACCGTGCCGTGAGAGGAGTCGCCAGCATGACAATCAAGCTTCTCGGGCTCGGCTGCAGCCCGCGTGACAACAGCAACAGCGCCGCCCTCATCCAGGAGTCCTTCAAGCGCCTGCTAGAACGCTATCCAGGCGAGGTGGAGTGCGAGTTCATCGACCTGCGCGACCTGCACATCAACGCGTGCATCGACTGCGACGTCTGCGGTAAGCGAAAGACCGACGGAACGTTCGTTCCCTGCGTGCAGGCCGGCAAAGACGACGTCCAGGCCGTGCTCGACAAGATGGTCGCGGCACACGGCCTCGTCCTCGCCACCCCGGTGTACTTCGGCCTGCCGTCAGACCTCTTCTCCAAGTTCATCATGCGCACGCGCGTGCTCCGCCACCAGGACTTCAAGCTCGCAAACACCGTGGCGGGCGTCATGGCCGTAGCCGGTCGACGCTCAGGCGGCGCCGAGACGACCATCATCGCCTGCTGGCTGCCGCTCCTGCGCAACGGCTGCCTCATCGTCGGCAATGGCGATGCGACCTGCCAGTACGGCGCTATGGGCTGGGCCGGCGGACGTGGTCAGATCCTCAGCGACGAGTGGGGGCTGGAGCAGGGGTTCCAGGTGGCCGAGCGGGTGTTCCTCGTGGCCAGACTCGTCCAGGCAGGCGCGCAGGCGCTCTCTTTCCAGAGCCCGATGAAGTTCGACTACAAGGCGGGAACGCGCGGCTAAGGCTGCTACGCGATGCGCCAGGCAGCGGGTGCGGGTACGAGCCACCCGCGCCAACGACGATGTGAGAGGAGCTGGCGGGCATGTCGGACGCCCAGACCATCATCGACTACCTGACCGAGGAGCTGCTCGACGGCGAGGACATCGACGCAGACACGTCCCTCTTCCGCTCGCAGCTCCTCGACTCCATGGGCCTCACCAGCCTCATCCTCTTCATTGAAGAGCGCTTCGGCATACGCGTAGGCCCCATGGACATCTCCTACGACAACCTCGATACCGTGAACCTCATGCTCGCATTCATAGAGAGACGGCGGGACGCCCATGCCTGACCAGGCGCAGGCGTCCTCCGGCGACTTCCCAGAGAGCGCAGCACAGCCTGCCTCCGCCACATCCGCCGGCCACGTCGCGTCCGCCAGCCGCAGACGTCACTCCGCTTGGTACCTGCTCGGCGTAGCCGTACAGTGCCTCATCTGGATGCTCGTCTTCCTCGGCCTCATCCTGGCCATCCTCGGCGGTCAAGGCCTTACCGAGTTCCGGTATGTGGGGTTCTGACGGGGTCTCGACGCCGCGCGTCGACGACCCGCTTCTCAGCTCTCTGTTCACGACCGCGGCTGAAGATCCGCAGCGGCCGTTGCTGCTCACCGAGTCGACGACTTACACCTACGTGGACGTGGTCAAGCGCGCCACGGCGCTGGCATCTCTGCTGCAGCATCAGGGCTTCCGCGCCGGCCAGCGCGCGGTGCTCTACCTTGACACGTACGACGGCTTCTTCATCTCCTTGTTGGCCGTGTGGTTCGCCGGCGGCGTCGTGGTCCCCATCAACACCACCCTCCCACACGCAGAGGCAAGCCGCCTCGTAGCCAGGTCGGCGCCGGCGGTACTCCTTCACCAAGACCGACCTACCCCACCCCCCACATCGGTCCGGCTACTGCGCGTCGACCTCAGCCAGTCCAGCAGCCCTGACCAGACCCCCACGCTCACGCTGCCGTCCCCAACGGATCTGGCGATGATCCTCTTCACGTCGGGCACCACCGGCATCCCCAAAGGAGTCTGCCAGACGCTGGCGGCCGTCACCGGCAACGCGCACCGTGTGGCCCGCGCGCTGGGCCTGCACAGCCGCGACCGCATCTTCATCAACACCCCGGCCTACTACACCAGCGGTATCTGCCATTTCCTCACGCTGGCGGCGGCCGGCGGCAGCACGTACGGCCAGTCTGGCTTCTTCTTCGGCGAGGCGCTCCTCGACACCCTGGCAGACCACGGCTGCAGCGGCTTCGGAGGAGCGCCAGCGCACCTCATCCGTATCGTCGACCCTCTCGATGGTCCGCATCCCGTCCCGGGCCTCCGATTCTGGGTCAGCTCGGGCGACCACCTGCCCCAAGCCACTATAGACAAGATGCGCTCCGTCCTGCCGCAGGTCTCCCTCTACAACATGTACGGCCTCACTGAGGTCTCGGGCAGGCTCTGCATCCTCGCTCCCGACCAGCTCGAGACCCGCCGCGGGTCCGTGGGACGGCCCATCGCCGACATGAGCGTCACCGCTCGTGATACTCACGGTGACCAGCTGGCTCCCGACCACATCGGCGAGCTGTATGTGGAGGGACCACTGGTCATGCTCGGCTACCTCGACGACGAGGTCGCCACGCAGGCCGCGCTCGGACCGCACGGCTTCCGCACCGGCGACTTCGGTCGGGTCGACGCCGACGGCTACGTCTGGATCGAGGGCCGTAAGGACGACGTCTTCAAGCGCGGCGGCGAGAAGGTGTCCACCGTGCAGATCCAGCAGTCGCTGCTGGAGCTCGAGGTCGTGGCCGATGCCGCCGTCCTGGCCGTCGAAGACCCGCTGCTGGGACACGTACCGGTCGCTTTCGTCGTCGCCGGCGGCGGCCAGGAAGTACGCGGCGGCAAGCTGCTGCGCAGCCTGCGCGGACGACTGCCCGCGGCCTCCCTGCCCAGCCGTATCATCCTCGTGGACGCCATCCCCCGCACGGGTTCGGGCAAAGCCGTCCGCGCAGAGCTCCTCAAGCTGCTGGGCGGCTCACGGGGGTGAGCCAGGTGGACCGCCCGCCCAAAGGCACAGCCGAGTTCGTCCGGGGACTGCGTCTGCGGCACCCGCTCGTCCTGGTAGCGGCGCTGGTGCTCGTCCTGCCGGCGCTGTATGGGCTCGACCAGCTCTTCGCCAGCGGAGCCTACTCGACCGTCCCCGAGCGCCACCTCCTGCGCGGCCCAGGCGATGACTTCCTGCACGTGTCCTGGGTAGTGGCACGCCTCAAGCGGCAGCCGCCTGCCGGACCACTGGTGGCCGTGCTGGGCGGCTCGTCAGCGCGCGAGTGCATCGAGAGCGGCGACTCGCTGGCGGCCCGCATCCAGGCCGTCGGCGGCCCGGCCGTCAACGCGTACGACCTAGGCTCCTCCATGCAGGACTTCGGAGCCTCCTGGGCCATCGTCGAGAACCTGCCCGCCGTGGGAGGAGTCGTCGTCATCGGCGTCAACGTCACCCGCTTCGTCGCCTCGCCGGCCACCAACGAGATGCAGACCGAGGGCTTCCGCCTGCTCCTGCCGGCCCCGGCTCTGCGGGAGACCACGGCGCGACGCTACCAGCGCCGGAAGTGGACACGGAGCATCATCCCCGGCGTGGCAGACTACTTCGCCAGCTACCTCCGCGACCAACGAGAGGACTTGCGGTCTTTCCGGCTGCCGAGCACCACCTACGTGCAACACCGCTACAGTGCAGCAGATGCCCGAACCGCCACCCAGAAGCGCGCCATCGTCGAGCGCTGGCTCACGCTGCGGGCGCCGCAGTTCCAGCGCAACGTGCGCTACAACCTCGACTTGCTCGACGGCGTCGTAGCGTTGGCCCAGCGCCGAGGCTTCGACGTCCTGCTCATGGAACTGCCCGAGAACCAGCAGATCATCGGCGACCAGATCGCCCAGTACCAGCGTCGCTACAAGCTCGGTTGCCAGCGTATCGCGACGCAGCGGCAGGTGGAGTACGTCGACCTCAACGCTCTGCTACAGCTGCCGGACAGCCAGTACTACGACCTCTTCCACTTGCTGGACGACGGTCGCCGCCGCTGGGAGGCGGCACTGGCCGACGTGCTCGCGGACATGGTGTCCCCCCAGGCCGAGGCCCGCCGTACCGGAGCACTTAGACAGTACACCGCTCAGGGCAGGGCAGGCTCGTGAGCATCTACTTCACCTACTGGCTCATCCCAGCGGTCGCCGTCGCGGTACCCGTGTACTGGTTGGCGATCAAAGACGACCGCCTGCGTCTTGGCCTGCTGCTGCTGGGCTCCGTGGGTGCGCTGGCGGTCCTGCATCCCATCTTCGCCGTTCTCGCGCTGGGTGTCACCATGGGCGCTTGGGGCTTGGTGAACGCCATCGCGCAGAAGCAGCTCAGCGTGCGCTGGGGACTCGTCGCTGCCATCGGTGGCGCCATCGTCACACTGGCCATCGGCAAGTACGGCCGGGAGCTCACCGCCGCCATCTGGTCCCCAGACGACTGGGTGCTGGACCGCATGCTCATGCCGCTGGGCATCAGCTACTTCGCGTTCCGCCTGCTGCAGTACGTGTTCGACAACATCCGCGGGGCGGTCACCGATCGCTCACCCCTCAGGCTGGCCACCTTCATCTTCTTCCTGCCTACCTTCCCGGCCGGGCCCCTCGAGACCTTCCAGGGCTTCTATGAGAAGCGCTCTACCAGCTTCGACAAGGACCTCTTCTACCGCGGCATCCGGCGCATCGTGCTGGGCTACTTCAAGAAGGTCGTCGTCGTCGACTACCTCATCGCGCTCCTCTTCTCCGACCTGCTCACGCGTATCGGAGCCGCCGACCTCGGCGAGGCCGTCACCCACCCCACCTGGGGCGCCGTCTTCGTCATCATGGCCTTCCTACGCGCGTACGCCGACCTGTCCGCGTACACGGACCTGGCCATCGGCTTCTCCAGCTTCTTCGGGTTCCGCATCATGGAGAACTTCCACAACCCGTTGTTCAAGCCCAACCTCGCCGAGTTCTGGCGAAGCTGGCACATCTCGCTGAGCAGTTGGTGCCGTAACAACGTGTACTTCCCCCTCTTCGGCATCACACGCAAGGCGTGGCTGGGCTTGTACGCCACCATGCTGGTCATGGGCCTCTGGCACTACGTCGACCTCAACTGGACAGCGTGGGGGCTCTACCACGGCACAGGCCTGGTCGTGGTGGCCTGGTGGAGCAAGCAGAAGCGCAAGCGCACCAAGTCATGGCGGCGTCAGGGAGTCCCGCTCTGGGCCAAGGCCCTGCGGCCGTTGGCGTACATCGCCACCTTCCTCTACGTCGCCCTGGGGTACGCGTTCGTGGCCAGCCCCAGCTTCCGGCAGGCGCTCAAGGTCTTTGCATGGGCTGTGAGCGGTCCCTTCATATGGCTCGGCCAGCACCTCTTCTGAGGCGCGCCGAGCCGCATCCTGTCTGTCCATGAGCGCGCGCCACGAGATCGGACCACAGCCGCCGCGCCGCCGCGCGGACTTCGTCCGCGGCCTGCGCTGCGTGAACCCACTCATCCTCCTCGGGGCGCTCGCGCTCACCGCACTGGTCCTCTTCGTAGCACAGCAGGCTGTGCTTGACCGTACGTATCTCCGCCTCAGCGAGCAGGTGCTCCTACGCTCTCCCAAGGACGATTACATGCACATCGTCTACCAGGTCGCCCAACTGCAGGAGCAGCCTCCCGCGCACCTCCCCGTCTACTACATCGGCGGCTCGGCCACGCGCGAGTCGGTGCGCAGCAGCGAGACCGTCGCACAGCAGATCGCGGCGCTCACAGGAGTGCGCACCGACGTGTACATCATGGGCTCCAAGCAGCAGACGCTCGCCGAGACCTTGGCCATCGTCGACAATCTCCCCAGCGGTCCCGGAGTGGTGGCGATAGGGCTCAATCCCTACCGCTTCCGCATCAGCCCCAAGAAGTCCGCTCGCCAGCTGCGCGGTATCGAATTCCTCCTCGACAGCCCCAGCCTCCGGGCCTATGAAGAGGAACGCGGGACCATGGCCTTCTACGACCGCACGCTCATCCCCGGCATCGCCAACTACACCGCCACCTGGGTCCGTTACCGCCGCACTACACTGCTGCGGCTGCGCCTGGCGCGCATCCCCTACCAGCTCCACCTCTTCGACAGCACCAACCAGCTTCCCGAGGCTCAGAAGCGCAAGAACGCTGCCATAGTCCGTGAGGCGGTGCTCGCCCGACCCGAGCGGCCGGATGCCACCACCAAGTACAACCTCGGCCTGCTCCGCGCCATCGCCAGCACTGGCCACGCCCGCGGCTTCCAGGTGGTGTTCGTCGAGGCGCCGCGCAACAAGGAGATCCTTGGCCCGACATGGCCGCTGGATCGCGCTACCTACGTTCCTCCGGTCGCCGCCGCGGCGCGCCGCAGCCGCGCCGCGTACATCGACCTCAACGCCGACGTCCAGATCCCTGACTCACAGTTCGCCGACCTCTCACACCTGCTCGAACCTGGTCGTGTCGTATGGGAGCGCCACCTCACCGAGGCACTCGCCCCCTACGTCAGAGTGGCCGCCCAGGAGGAGTGAAGACCAGGGGATGCCGTCTTCAGGGGAAGACCCTGTCCTACAGTCGCCTGCCCCGCCAGCCGACAAGGACGGCAGAAGACACGCCACCGACGAACACGCAGAGGTAGTGATGGCCGTGCCGACTACGCAGGAGACGCAGGGACTCGAGTTTCTGGAGAAGCTCGCCGGCGCTCTGGCCCCACTGGGCCAGACCTCCGGCGAGCTCCAGGACCAGCTCTACGCCTGTGCAGCAGCACTCCACCTACAGGCTGAGTTCCTCGTCCTGCCCACCTACGTGCACATGACGTGAGATCGGAAGAGCGTCGTGTAGGGAAAGAGTGTAGGATAGGGTGGAGAT
>CAYMTC010000091.1:0-7202 GCA_964393265.1 uncultured Thermoleophilia bacterium | reverse complement strand
CGCGTCATAGGGACGTGACGCGTGCAAGCGGTCGCGCGATGAGGGCCGCGGCCGGTCGTACGTCCAGCGCTGCAGGGGGCCGGTCTGCGGAGACTCTAGTGGCCTCTTCTGTGAGCGCGGTGAGAACACGCGGGGAGCTGACTGTGCACCGTTGAGATGAGGCGAGCGATCGCGCGGCCCAGCGACGGCGCGCCAGCGGGGCGGCCGACGAGCCCGGCGGGCGTTCACAGCGCTCTCACAGGGTCTCCCCAGCGACAGCCAAGCCGCTCACGGTACAAGAGCCCGAGAGCATGTGCGCCGATGCGCTGGGCTACGTCACGGCCACACATCGACGTGGAACGGACATGAGGAGGAGACCATGGGAGCTGTGCGGTCCAAGATCGCGCTGTTCATCGCCGGCGCGCTCAGCGTCGTCACCATCCTGGCTGTACTTGTGGCGGTCGGCGTCGTGCCCGTGAAGGTGCACGAGAAGACTGTCGTGGAGCGCACTGCTGTGGCGAGCGGACTGGGGAGTGCTGACGCTGCCGACACCACTCTTGCGTCGGGCAAGGGCACTCTCACCGCCGCGCAGATCTACCAGAAGTACGCGACGGGCGTAGTGGAGGTCTTGGCGACCTTCACAGGTTCCAACGACGGGTTCTACGGCCCGCAGCAGCCCACCCAGTCACAGGCTCTGGGCTCCGGTTTCGTGGTGTCCAAGGCTGGTCACATCCTCACGAACGCTCACGTGGTCGCAGAGGACGGCGTCCGTGCTGAGTCCGTGCAGGTCGTGCTGCGCGTCAGCGACACGGACACCAAGAAGGTGAGCGCGACCATCGTCGGCGTCGATGAGAGCAGTGACGTCGCCTTGCTCAAGGTCGACCCCACCAAGGCGGGTAGTCTCACTCCTCTGACTCTCGGCGATTCGGACGAGGTCCAGGTAGGGGAGTCCGTGGTGGCCATAGGCAATCCGCTGGGCTACGACTTCTCGCTCACCGAGGGAGTCGTCTCGGCGGTCGATCGCACCCTGCAGTCGCCGAACGGGTCCGTGATCTCGAACGGGATCCAGACCGACGCCGCCATCAACTCCGGAAACTCCGGTGGTCCGCTCTTCAACGCGCACGGCGAGGTCATCGGCATCAATGAGCAGATCGTTTCCCAGTCGGGTGGCAGCCAAGGCCTTGGTTTCGCCGTGCCCATCAACACGGCGGCGGATGTCATGGCGCAACTCAAGGAGAACGGGACGGTCACCTACGCTTGGCTCGGCATCCAAGGGCAGACGTTGACCTCGGACGTGGCCGAGGCGCTGGGCCTCACGCGCGTTGACGGCGTCCTGGTGGTCCAAGTCACTCCCGACAGCCCGGCGTCTAAGGCGGGCCTGCGCGGAGGCAGCGATCAGGCAAGCCTCCAGGGAGAGGTGTACGTGCTCGGTGGCGACATCGTGACGGCCATCGACGGTGTCGAGGTTCAGACCATGGAGGATCTGATGGCCGAGATCACGTCCCATGAGCCGGGCGACGCCGTCGCCCTCACGCTGGTGCGCGACGGCGACACCACGAAGGCCGAAGCCAGACTCACGGCGCGGCCGGAAGGTCTGTGACTGTCACACGGCCGCGTACACTCCACCCTTTCCGCTCTGTCGCCGCGCTGCATAGACTTATGCGGCGGCAGAGCGCCGCTGCGACGCGGCACGAGCGTGTGACGACGCGGTCGTGCCGCTCCATAGGCCCCATGCGCTGGGCCAGCGAGAAAGGACCGTCGTGAGACTGCACGAGATACACCAGACTGCGGTGCGCATGGGGATGGCCGCCGACCCGCGCTCCCAAGAGGCCATCGACGACTTCCTGGCGCGTACCAAGCAGCGCTACGAGAGGCTGCCCGACTACCTCAAGGAGGTCTTCGACCAGGAGGAGTTCAACAACCCGTACGCGGACACACGCATCTACGTGGGCGACCCGGACACTGAGATCAGGGCCATCATCGCCGGTATCGACATGGCCACGGGCGAGGTGCTCCTGGCCGACCGACTCCGTGAGAAGGGCTGGCCCATAGACGCCATCTACACGCACCACCCCGAGAGCAGGGGGCTCTCAAACCTCGACAAGGTCATGAGCCTGCAGGCCGACATATGGGCCCATTGGGGTGTGCCTATCCAGGCGGGCGAGTCGCTCATCGACGAGCGTCGTGGTGAGATCAAGCACCGCCTCATGCCGCTCAACGCCGATCAGGCGGTCGATGCGGCACGTCTGTTGGGCATCCCGTTCTTCTCCGCGCACACTCCTACCGACAACCTCGTCTACACATACCTCACCGAGTACTTCGAGGAGCGTCAGCCAAGCACGATCGAAGACGTACGGCGGCAGCTGTTCGACATCCCTGAGTACCGCATCGCTGCCTCTCGCGCCGCGGGGCCCGCTATCGACGACGGTAGTGCCGAGAAGCGGGCGGGCAAGGTGTACATCGACATGACCGGCGGTACGGAAGGCCCCATCAAGGCTATCGAGAAGCTCGCCGACAACGGGGTCGGCACCATGGTCTGCATGCACATGAGCAAGGAGCTGCGCGACGAGGCCGACAAGCACCACGTCCACGTGGTCATCGCTGGTCACATGGCCAGCGACTCTCTCGGGATCAATCTGTTCATGGACGAGCTGGAGAGGAATGGGCTGAGCGTCGTGCCCACGTCTGGCCTCATCCGTGTGCGGCGTGACGAGCGCCACGAGGTGTTGGAGGAGCTTCCCAAGGTCGGCTTCGGCCGCTGAGACTGCCGTGGCCGGGCTCACCCAGGAGTCTGGGCGCGGGGTGCCTGGCCGACCGCCCGAGTTGCTGGCGCCCGCCGGCGACAAGGACGCGTTGGCCGCCGCCCTCGCGTGTGGGGCGGACGCCGTCTACCTCGGCATGCGCCGCTGGGGTGCGCGAGCCTTCGCCGGCAACTTCGAAGGCGACGAGCTCCTTGGCGCCATAGACAGAGCTCACCTGTCCGGCGCGCGCGTGTACCTCACGCTCAACACGCTGCTGCGCGACGATGAGCTAGGGCCGGCGCTGGACGTGCTCGCCGCGCCGTACCGCGCCGGCCTGGACGCCGTCCTGGTGGCCGACGTCGGGCTGGCGGCGAGCATCCGCGACCGCTACCCGGACCTCGCCCTCCACGCCAGCACGCAGATGGACACGCACTCCTCGGCGCAGCTCGCGTTCCTCGCGCGCCTCGGCGTAGGTCGGGCGGTGCTGGCACGTGAGCTCAGCTTACGGGAGATCGCCGCTCTTGACGCGCACGGTCTGGAGCTCGAGGTCTTCGTGCACGGCGCCCTGTGCTACGGCTACTCAGGCCTCTGTCTCTTCTCGAGCATGGTGGGTGGGCGCAGCGGCAACCGCGGACGCTGCGCCCAGGCCTGCCGCATGCGCTATCGGCTCGCTCTCGAGGAAGCGGGTCTTGCCCCAGACGGCACCCCGCCTGTGGAGGGTCGGGTCCTGTCCTCGAGCGACCTCGCCGCCATAGACGTGCTCCCCGACCTCATCGAGGCCGGGGTCAGCGCATTCAAGATCGAGGGCCGCATGAAGGACCCCGCGTACGTGGCGACGGCGGTGTCCGTCTACCGGGAAGCGGTCGACGCCGCCTGGCGCGACCCGCAGGGATACACTGTGCGGCCCGAGTGGCGCGAGCGGCTGGAGCAGAGCTTCTCCCGCACCTTCACAGCCGCTCACCTGCGTGGTCGGCACGCCGAGGTACGAAGCGGGGGGCGCTCCGGGCATCGGGGCACGCTCGTCGGTCGAGTGGAGTCCGTCGACCTGGACTCAGGTCAGGTGAGCATCCGTCTCAGTCGTCCGGTGGCCGCTGGGGACGTCGTCTCGATCTACACCGTGCAGGGTCAGACCAAGCCCGTCCGACTGTCCCAGGACGGCCGTGAGCTCATGCCTCTGCAGGTGCCCGAGGTCGTCTCGGTGCGCGACCGGGTCTTCCGCTTGACCTCCGCCGAGATCGAGCAGGCGGCGCGCGACGCCGTCGCGGGGCGCCGCACCGCTCGCCCAGTCCTGCTGGCAGGTGTGCTCGCGGGTGAGGTGGGCGCTCCAGCGCGGCTTGATCTGCGAATCGCCGAGACCTGGCGCCGGGCGGCTGCGGCGACGGTCGAGTCAGCGCAGCCGCTCCAGTCCGCACGCATGTCACCGCTCACCGAGGAGCGGGCCCGGCAGGCGGTCGGAGCGCTGGGTGGCACCCCGTACGAGCTCTCCGACTTCCAGTTCGCGGTCGCTGGCGACGCGTACCTGCCTGTCGCCGAGCTGCGTGCACTGCGCCGCCAGGCGCTTGCCTTGATCGACGAAGCGCGTCTGGCGGCCCATCGGCGGCAGAGCAGCAGCGAGAGTGCGCCACGGCGCACGCGCGCGAGCGGCCGAGCGAACGCCGCTGGCGAGCCCGGGCCGGCCGCTGCCGCGGCAGGGCTAGCGGTGGTGGTGCGTCGGCGTCTGGGCACGCCGACGCTGACGGGACCGGGGGTCGTCGCGATCTGCCTGGACCTGGCCGTGGACGACGACCCCTCCATAGTACGGACGGAGCTTGAGAGACTGCACGACCAGAGTGTGCCCGTCCGCTGCCGGCCGCCAGCTGTCCTTCTGGACGGCGATCACGCGTGGTGGGAGTCGGTCGGCAGTCTGTCGTGGGACGCAGTGTACGCCAGACACGCGAGCCACCTCGAGACCGCCGCCGGAGTGATCCCGGAGTACCCGTTGCAGGGCCTGGACAGCGCTACTGCCTTGTCTCTGTGTCAGGCGGGGATCGTGCGTGACCTAGTAGGGGTCCTTCCGTCTCCCGAGCTTGCCCTCGATCAGCTGCGCGAGTTGTCGCGCGCTCTCCAGCGGTCACCGGCACGGCCGGCGTTGGAGATCCTCGTCTTCGGCCGCCAAGAGCTCCTGGTGACGCGCGACCTGCTCGGCGTCTCCGAGGGGCTCTTGCCGACGCCAGGCAAAGGCGAGCGCGTGCGCCTCTGTCTTGAGGATGCAAAAGGCTTCCGCTTCCCGGTGACCGTGAGCGCCACGGACACACGCATCGCCAACGCGCACATCACGGACCTGACGGGTCACGAGTCCGAGCTGCTGGCGGCGGGCGTGACCGTAGCGGTACTCGACGCCGAGGAGCTCGACGCTGAGGCGCGCCGCGCCTTCGCGCGGGGAGGGCTGGCGGGGCTCGCGCAGCTGGTCGACCGCGAGCGGTCAACGACAGGCCACCTGTATCGCGGCGTGGAGTGACACGCGCCTAGGGGCGAACGTGCTGCTCTCGGGGCTGGCAGGCTTGCCCTCTGGTATCATCGGGGCCGCCGCGCGCCGCGGTGGGTAGAGCCCCCGCCGCGGCGGCGCCGTGTCCTGTCCAGTACCCGACGACCAGAAGGGGCGTCGCATGGCTGCATACCATCAGCACGGCGGTAGCGCCCCCGGCGTGGACCAGCGCCTGCTGGACGACTTGCACGTGGGCGCCGTGGAGGTACTCCCCGACGGCGCCCTTCAGGACAAGCTCGCTCTCGCCGCGCGTGAGGGTCGTCAACTGCGCGTCAAGCTAGGGGTCGACCCAACGGCGCCCGACATCCACCTTGGCCACACGGTGGTGCTCAACAAGCTCCGTCAGTTCCAGGAAGCGGGGCACATCGCTGTGCTCATCATCGGCGACTACACAGCCCGCATCGGCGATCCCTCCGGCCGGTCCAAGACACGGCCGCGCCTAGACCCTGCTGTCATCGACGCCAATGCTCAGACCTACAAGGAGCAGGCGTTCCTCATCCTCGATGACGATCCGGCGAGGTTGGAGGTCAGGTCGAACGGCGAATGGCTGGCACCGCTCACCACCGAGCAGATCTTCGAGCTTACGGCGATCACCACGGTGGCGCGCATCCTCGAGCGTGACGACTTCGCCAAGCGCTGGCAGGCCCACCAACCCATCTCGCTGCTGGAGATGCTCTACCCGTTGGCGCAGGGCTACGATTCGGTAGCGGTCCGGGCCGACATCGAGTTGGGCGGCACAGACCAGAAGTTCAATCTCTTCATGGGTCGCGACCTGCAACAGTACTTCGGCCAGTCGCCCCAGGCCATCATGACCATGGACATCCTGCCGGGCACAGACGGGGTCGAGCGCATGAGCAAGAGCACCGGCAACTACATCGGCGTGAGCGAAGACCCTCGCGACGTGTACGGCAAGGTGATGAGCATCCCCGACCAGACGATGATGACGTACTTCCGTCTGCTCACCAGTCACCACGCCGACGAGCTGGACACGCTCGAGGCGGATCTGGCATCCGGTGCTGTGGCGGCGCGCGACGCCAAAGCACGTCTGGCGCGCGAGATCATCTCTCGGCTCCGCGGCGAGGAGGCTGCGGCCGCGGCCGAGGAGCACTTCGACCGAGTGTTCCGTCGCCACGAGGTCGCCGACGACACACAGCGGCTCAGACTCTGGGCGGCAGACGTCCAAGACGACGGCACCGTCTTCTTGCCGGCTGTCATGGAGCGCTGGTTCGGACAGACGCGCTCCGAGTGGCGGCGACGCATCCAGCAGGGCGGGGTGTCCATCGACGGGCAGTCGGTCACCGAGTTGGCCATCTCCGCGGAGCAGTTGGTCGGCCGGCACTTCAAGGCCGGGAAGTCGGCCGTGGCGCAGGGTCTCGTCATCTCCGACTGAGGTGCTGCCCGAAGACCGCCCCTCCAAGGTTGACACGGTTCTCGGGGCGGGTATACTTCGTCAGCGCTTCGGCCACGGGTCTTCTTCAGGAAGTCTTTGGCGGAAGTGGGCCGTTGACAGGAGTCCGCTCCACAGTCATAATTGGCGGTCCGAGCGGGTACCATCCTTGACGGGTGCAACCACACTCTGCGAACTCTGTTCGGGAGTCGTGTGCGCTTCAACGGGGTGGGACTCGGCCAGTGTCCACGGGCACGCGGTCTTTGAAAACTGAACAGTATGGGAGCCGGCCGCTCTACACATCGGCGGCCGGCAGACGCCAGTGCGCCCGCACACCTCCGGGTGTGCGTGCACTAAAGAACACCCCGTCGCACGGTCCCGTTGCTGAACGCCGCAGTCTCACGCTGCGGTCGCGGACCGTGCACGAAGCGAGACGACTCTGTCGTCTCGCCTTTTGAGCTCTCGAGCTCTTCCATAGCTTGTCCCGGGGCTTCGGCCCCGAGCACCAAGTTTGTCGTGGAGAGTTTGATCCTGGCTCAGGACGAACGCTGGCGGCGTGCTTAACACATGC
>CAYMTC010000090.1:0-7297 GCA_964393265.1 uncultured Thermoleophilia bacterium | reverse complement strand
GCCGAAGAGGTAGCCCAGCACCCTGCCGAGCGGCAGCGACGTAGGGCCCAGCGCCAAACACAGGAAGAGGCTCAGGACGAGGAAGGCCACCGCGGCCAGCACGTACGCCTTCCTCCCCTTCTTCAGCCTCTCGGTCACCGTCGCCTCCACTCAAGCCCGGTCGTCACCGTCGCTCCCGCGCGAGCCTTGCTGTCACCGTCGCCTCCGCGTCGGGCTCTCCGTCACCATCGCTCCCGCGCGAGCCTTGCTGTCACCGTCGCCCTCGCCGCTCGACCTCTGGCGGTCACTCGGATGCAGCGAACACGTCCGGATGCAGGTACTCCGCCACCTGAACCAGGCCTTCGACGGCACGCGGTCCAGACCTCACGACCAGATTGTCGTCCATGACGAAGACACGGCCATCCTTCACGGCCGAGAGCTGAGCGTAGCCCGCTCGCTTGGCGATACTCCCCGGGTCGCTCTGCGCGCCCTTGACAGCGATGTATACCTGCGGGTCCTCCCGCACAAGTACCTCGAGGCTGAACTCCGGGAAGCCCTCGCCGGCGGCCGAGCCGATGTTCTCGCCGCCGGCTCGCGTGACGATGTCCTCGATCATGGTGCCGCTACCGGCGGTCATGAGAGGCTTGCCGTAGATCTCGAAGAAGACGGCCACGGGCTCGACACCGGCTAGCTTGTCCTCGACGTCCTGGATAGTCGCTCCCAGCTCGTCTGCGAGCTCCTGGGCGCGCTGTTCTGTTCCCAGCAGCGCGCCCAGCTTCTGCAGGTCGCTCACCATGCCGTCGAGCGTCGCCGGATCGAGCACCGCCACCGGCACCCCGAGCTCCGCCAGACGCTCCGTGACGGTGGCTTGCACGCCCGTTGCTGCCACCACCAGGTCGGGCTCAAGCGCCACGATACGTTCGACGTTGGGTGACGAGAAGTCGCCGACCTTCTCGATCTCCTGCGCCTCAGCAGGGTAGTCGCAGAAGTCGCTGACCCCCACAAGGCGGTCGCCACCGTCCACGGCGAACACCAGCTCGGTCTGCGTCGGCGCCAGAGAGACCACCCGTTGCGCCGGCTTGGCCAACGTCAGCTGCTGCCCGGCATCGTCCGTGATAGTGATGGACCCGGCCGATGGCGTCGGCTCGGCGGCCGGCTCATCGCCGCCACAGCCGGCCGCCAGCAGCGCGACCAGTGCCACCGCGGCGAGGCAGCCGAGCAGCACCAGGCGCCGCGCGCCTCTCACTCTCCGGACAGACGTCCGTAGGTCACTTGCCCTCTTCATGTCGTTGCCTCCTTCTCGTCGTCCTCCACCACGAGGCGTGCGAACCAGTGGTCGTCTCTGCGTACCCGCCCGGCCACGTGCACTGGGAGCGGGTGTGCGAACAGCGGGCAGTCGGTGACCAGAGTGTGGTACTCCCCCAGTTCTCCGGCGGGGTCGGCGCCCGCACTCTCTATCTCCTTGACTGATGCGGGCGTCAGCGTGCGGCCGACGAACTCGGGAGCGAGAGCGCCCGCTTGGACCGTGACGACAGTGGCCAAGATGCCCTGCGCGAAGAGCGCGTCCAGTACGGCGACCCGAGGCCGGCCCCAAAGCGGCAGGAACGGCAGCAGGCCCGCGCGGCCGCACACGGTCTCCTCCCACAGACGGTGCTCCTCCAGATCCAGATCTCCGAAGACGGCTGCCTCCACACCCCCCGCCGCCAGTGCCGTGAGAGCGTCGATGAAGGCGGCCTCGTACTTGCTCCAGCTGGCCGAACGTACAGTGAGGGGCAGACCGAGAGCGGCTGCCTGAGCCTGGACGACAGAGAGAGGCAGCCCGTGAGAACGCGTCCGAGACCCGGACTCATCGAGCATGCACAGCAGCGCGGCGGGCACGCCACCGGCAGCCGCCGCCTCCTGCAACGCCAGGCAACAGTCCTTACCGCCACTCCACGAGCACACGAACGGACGGCCCGCGATCATCCCTGGAGAGGTCATAGCCGCGCCCTCCGTCTGCGAGGAGTGACCACGGAGGGATCCCGGCCCGCCCGCTCCCCGAGGCGGCGGACTGCGATCGCGATTGCCGCCGCCACGGCTGTCATGAGTCCCGTCGTGACGAGCATCAGCCGGACCGCACGGCCGATGACGCTCGGCGTGAGCGCTGCGGTACCTTCTCCCATGTAGGGCGCGTCGATGAGCTGTCCGCCGCGGCGCACAGGACCGCCGAACCGCACGCCGAGTGCCCCAGCGAAAGCCGCCTCCGCGAGACCCGAGTTAGGGCTGGAGTGGTTCCTGCCGTCACGGCGGAACGCCCGCCACGCCGCCCCAGGGTGCTCACGGCACACGGCCGCCGCCAGGGCGATGAACGGGGGTGTGACCCGCGCCGGTAGGTATGCCGCCAGGTCGTCCAAGCGCGCCGCCGCCCAGCCGAACTCCCGGTAGCGGTCGTCGCGGTAGCCGAAGGTGGAGTCAAGGGTGCTCACAGCCTTGTAGAGCATGGCCAGCGGGGCGCCGCCGAGCGCCGCGTAGCAGAGCGGCGCGGTGACACCGTCCACGGTGTTCTCGGCGACGCTCTCGGACGCGGCGCGCACCACGCCGGCGATGTCCAGATCCGCAGTGTCACGACCGACCATCCATGCCACACGCGCGCGGGCGGCCTCAAGGTCGCTGTCGTCCAGCGCCCGCTGCACGCGCCAGGCGTGGTCGGCGAGATCGCGTGGCGCAAGACACCACCAGATGAGCACGACCTCCGCCAGGTCTCCGGCCGCCGGATGGAGCCGGCGCGCCAGAGCCCGCACAGCGAGCGTGAGGGACAAGGTGGCGGCCAGCACGGTCGCCTCCGTGGCCGCCCCAGCCGGCTTGGTGTCCCCAAGCACCTTGCGGGCACACGGCTCCAGGGCCGCTGCCAGCCCGCCCATGGAGCGCACCGGATGCGGCAGTCCCTGCGGGTCGCCGGCGAGCGCGTCAACGAAGAGGCCGGCGAGAAGGTGAGCCGAGCGGCGCATCAGGCTTGCTCCACGCCGCCGCCAGCCAGCACTCGTTCCAGGGCGACCAGGACGCGCCTGTTCTCCCGCTCCGTGCGCACGGCCACACGGAAGTACCGCGCATCGAGGCCCTGGTAGTCGTCGCAGACCCGGATGGCGACCCCCTCTTGGAGCAGACGAGCAGCCAGCCATCTGGCGTCTCTTCCCGGCAGATCCAGTCGCACCAGGACGTAGTTGGCGCGACCGAGGAACACGGTGAGGCCGGACAGTCGCTGCAAGCCGCGCCCCAGCCGCTCGCGCAGGATCGCGACCGCGGTGACGGTGTGTCGCACGTAGTCCTGGTCGCGCAGCGCTCGCGCCCCGACCACCTGCGCGATGGTGTTGACCGACCAAGGAGGGACCTGGTCACGCACGCGCCGCGCCAGGTCCGCAGGCGCGACGGCAGCCCCCAGCCGGAGGCCCGGCACGGCGAAGAGCTTGGTGAGCGACAGGAGCACGACGACATTCGGCAGGCCAGCGTTCGCCATGCTCTCCAGCCCCTCGACGAAAGCAGCGAAGGCTTCGTCCACCAGGAACAGGCTGCCAGCATTGCTCTCAGCGAGCGCGCGCAGCTCGGCCGGGTCACACGCCACGCCGGTCGGGTTCGCCGGCTGTCCAACATAGACCAGGTCGTCAGGCCTCAGCGCCTCTGCGAGCTCCGGGACATGCAGACGGAAGCCGTCCTCAGCACGCGCTGTGACGTAGGTCACTGTAAGGCCGGCGAGCGCCGCGCTCCGCGCGTAGTCGGTGTAGGCGGGAGCCGCCACCACAGCGCGTCGCGCCGCCACAGCGCGTGGCAAGGCCCACAAGATGTCCGAAGAGCCATTGCCCACCACCACACGGCTGCCGGGGACTCCGTAGCACGCTGCGACCGCTTCCACCAGTGGCGTGGCAGCCGGGTCTGGGTAGTGCGCGAGCTCCCCCACCGCGTCAGCTATCACGTGGGGCAGCCAACGAGGAGGTCCCAGAGGGTTCAGGTTCGCGGAGACATCCAGCAGCTGCTCCGGCTGCAGGCCGGCGCGACGAGCCAGCTCACGCCGGTCGCCACCGTGTGTGGCCTCTGGGAGAGGATCGTGCGACACCGCAGTCACCCCCAGATCGCCGCCACAAGAGGCGGGCCCAATTCGGCCAGTTCGCAGGTGGCCCCGAGCGTGTCGCCGGTGTACCCGCCAAGGCGGTGCTTGCAGAAGGCAGCGAACACCAGAGCTGCGCCAAGGGCGACCGCCGCCCCGACGAGACCCATAAGGCCGGCGACCAGCCAGCCTGCCCCAAGCGACGCGACGACGGCCCACGCCAGCGTCGTCCAGCGCTGTCCCCGCGACCGCAGCGATGCGGCAAAGACGGTCGCGAGGCCGCCGCTGGGACGCGCGTACGGCAGGACCACCATGCACGACACCAGCGCGGAGCGCCCGACGATCGGCATGAGCAGCACGACCTTCCAGAGGACCGGCCCCCCCGCACTGGCGAGCAGGGTCGTCTTGACGAGCACGGTGAACACCACCGCCACGACTCCCATGGCCCCGGTGTGACTGTCCTTCATGATGGCCAGAGCCTGCTCTCTTGGGCGCGAGCTGAGCAGACCGTCGGCGGTGTCGGCGACACCCTCCAAGTGCATCGCCCGTGAGACGTAGACCAAGGCGACGACCAGCAGCGCGGCCGTGGGCAGTGGCGGCAGCACATGACTCAGACCCCATGCGACGGCCGCCAGCACGCCCCCCGCCAGCGCTCCCACCAAGGGGAACGCCGGCAGACTGCGTCCGAGCCCCCTCTCACCCCCTGTCCAGGAGAGAGGAACGGGGACGAAAGTCAGGAAGCGGAGAGCCGCGAGCAGCGATCGCACGCTAGCTCACCCGCCCGTCTCGTACGCATCGTCGGAGTGCGACACAGCGGCCTCCTGGAACGTCGCCACCTCGGTGAGGGTACGGGCCGCGGCGTCCACGACGTTCATGGCCAACGCCGCACCGGTGCCTTCGCCGAGACGGAGACCGAGGTCCAGCAACGGCTCCTTGCCCAGCGCCGCGAGGGCGACGCCGTGCCCTGGTTCGACGCTGCGGTGGGCGGCGATGAGGTAGTCGTTCACAGCAGGACAGAGCCCACAAGCTATGAGCGCCGCGGCAGTCGTGATGACGCCGTCCAGCACGACCGGCCTGCGGCGCGCCGCGGCGCCCAGCATGAGTCCAGCCAAACCGCCGATCTCGAAGCCGCCCACCTTGCTCAGAACGTCCAGGGCGTCAGCGGGGTCGGGCCGGTTGACCGCCAGGCTGCGCTCGATGACGTCGACCTTGTGACGGAGACCTTCGTCATCGACCCCCGTGCCACGCCCGGTGACAGCTTCGACCGGCTCGCCGGTAAGACAGGTGATGATGGCGCTACTCGGCGTGGTGTTGGCGATACCCATCTCTCCAGTGCCGAACAGATCGACGGTGTCGGCAAGCCGGCTCGCCAGCTCGATCCCTGCCATCACGGCACGCTCGGCCTGCTGGCGACTCATCGCCGGGCCGCGAGCCATATTGGCGCTGCCGGCTGCGACAGGTCGCGAGACCACCTCAGCCCACTCCGGGCTGGAGAGGTCCGCGGCCACGCCCATGTCCACGATGACGACCTGCGCACCGGCCTGTCTGGCCAAAGCGTTGATGCCGGCGCCACCGCTCACGAAGTTGGCCATCATCTGCATGGTCACCTCTTGCGGATAGGCGCTGACGCCCTCCGCCGCCACTCCATGGTCCGCCGCCATGATCACGACCGCCTTGCGGGCGACCGGGGGGGCAAGACTGGCCGTCATGCCGGCCAGATCCTCTGCCAGGTCGAGCAGTCGACCCAGCGCCCAGTACGGCATGATCAGCTGCTCCAGATGTGCATGCGCCGCCGCTCGGGCGGCAGCGTCGCGCGGCGCGATGCGCAAGATCGTCGCCTCCAAGGTCGTCACTTCTGGCCCCTCTCGTTCGCTCCCTGGCCGGCCTGCGACGACGCTTGGGCCGAGACCGTGCGCGCCACACGGTGGTCGGCTCCCTTCAGCACGAGAGGCAGCCCACAGACCGTCAACAGCACCACGTCGGCGGCCGCTGCGATGGTCTGGTTGCAGCGGCCGACCAGGTCCCGGTAGCGACGCGCCACGGCGCTCGTGGGGACCACACCCAGTCCGACCTCGTTGGTGACGAGCACCGTGGTCCCATCAAGCTGGCGGGCCGCGTCGACCAGCTCACGCGCGGCACCCGCGACGTCATCCTCACTCAGTGGGCCTGGATCGTCGTCGCTCGCCGCCGACTGACCCGGAGCACTCTGGGCCGCCTGCCACATCAGATTGCTCACCCATAGCGTGAGGCAGTCGACCAGCCGCACGTCGCCACCGGCACGGCGCAGCGCCGCAGCCAGCGTCACCGGCTCCTCTATCGTGGACCATCCCGCAGCGGCGCGGTCCTGCTGGTGGCGGCGCACCCGCGCCGCCAGCTCCTCATCGTCGCCCACAGGGCACGTCGCGATGAACGTACGCGGTCCGTCGATCGCCTCGCCAAGACGTTGCGCCAGCGCGCTCTTGCCGCTGCGACTGCCGCCCGTCACGAGTACCACGTCACCCATGGCGCACTCCCCAAGCCAACGCACTGGCCTGGCTGCCGAGCGTCTCACCCAGGCGCAACGGCTCCACCAATCCGCTCAACACGCCGAGCTCCCCCTGTAGGTCCACGGTAGCCACCGCTCCGTACCCGATAGAGAATGCCAGGTGGTGACGGGGCGAGAGACCCAGCAGGCTGCAGAGCAGCACCTGCGTCACGCCACCGTGGGTGAAGCAGACCACCGTGGTGGCCGCCTGCGCCTTGAGACGTACGGCCACGCCCTCGATGCGACGGACGAACCCCATGAGGCTCTCGCCGCCTGGGAAGGTGAAGTCTGGGTCCCAGGCGGCCCAACGCGCCACGAGCTCGGGTCGCTGGCGAGCAGCCTCCGCGAACGTGAGCCCCTCCCACTCCCCGAAGTCGATCTCGCGCAGGTCGGGGTCCACGACGGGCTCCGCCCCGCTGCCCGCCAGAGCAAGCGACGCCGTCTCGCGGGCCCGCACGCGCGGGCTGCAGACCACCACGAACCCTGTGTCAGGTAGTGCCGTCGTTCCCTCTGCGACGCCGCTCACCACCACATCGCCCGGCGCCACATCGCTCACCACCACGCCACTCGTCGCCGCATCGCTCGGCGACGCTTCACCTGGCGCCACGCCCCCTGACGCCGCATCCGCAGCCATACTGGCAAGAAGGGGCCGCAGAGCAACCGCCTGCGCGCGCCCACCCTCCGTCAGCGGAGCGTCGCGACGGCCGATGAGACGA
>CAYMTC010000089.1:0-7357 GCA_964393265.1 uncultured Thermoleophilia bacterium | reverse complement strand
GTTCCAGGGCAGGGTCATGATCCAGTCGAGATACGTGCGGATGACTGGGTACTCGGCGCTAGCCGGCTGCAGCTTGCTCAGCCGGTCCAGCTCGCGCCGAGCCGCCTTGTCGACCTCTTCTGGCAGACCGAGTCTGTCGAGCTGCTCACGCAGCTCGTTGGTCTCGGCCTGCTGCTCATCGGTCTCGCCAAGCTCCTGCTGGATCGCCTTGAGTTGCTGGCGCAGGAAGTACTCCCGCTGCGTCTTGTCGATCTCGCTGCGCACGTCGCTCTGGATCTTGGACCCCAACTCGAGCACCTCGAGCTCCTGCGCCAGGATGCGAGTGAGCCGCCGCAGACGCTGCTCGACGTCGTCCTCCTCCAGCAACGCCTGCTTGTCGTCTGTCTTGATACGCATGGTGCTGGCGATGAGGAACGCCAGCGGCCCCGGATCCTCGACGTTGACCGCGGCCATCTCAAGTTCTTCGGGTAGGTAGGGCACCAAGTTCACGATACGTGAGTAGACGTTGAGCAAGTTGGCACGCAGCGCGTCGACCTGCTTCCCCTCGCCGGCTACGTCTTCCAGTTGCGAGATGTCGGCAGCCAAGTACGGCTGCTCCTGCACGAACTGATCGATGCGCGCGCGTTTGAGGCCCTGCACCAGGATGCGCATCGTGCCATCCGGGAGTTTCACCATCTTGTGCGCCAGGCCTACCGTGCCCACCCTGTACAGCAGGTCGGGGCCAGGCGCTTCCACTTCGGCGTCCTTGCTGGCGACCATGACGAAGAGACGGTTGCCGCTCAGCACATCGTCGATGAGCCGGATAGACCGCTCTTGGCCTATGGTGAGTGGGATCATCGTGTCTGGGAACACGACGGTGTCGCGCAGCGGCAAGACCGGCAGCTTGTCTGGGATCTGCGGGCTACCTTCCTCGGGACCGTCGTCGGCACCCTCGGGCGCCGGCCCCGCCAACTGCATCAGGCCGTCCTGCTCACCGCCCTGCTCCTTGTCGGCACTGAGCCGTGACACGTACCTGTCCACGAGGTCGAGGGTGTCGTCGTCTATGCCGCGGCCAGTCATGCGTCGTGCTCCGACTCGTCCTGGCACTCGATCTGGATGTGCGACACGGTGTGCTCCAGCTGTGCCAGCCGCAGCCGCACCTCGAGGATGCCGTGATCGTAGGTAGCCGTGGTCTGATCGGGGTCCACATCGAGCCCGAGACGGATGCGACGCTCAAAGGGACCGTAGTCGAGCTCGACCTGCTGGTAAGTGCGGCCGTCGGCCACGGGGAAACTACGCTCGCCTCGGACCGCGAGCTGCCGCCGGTCCACCAACAGGTCGATGTCGTCGCGCTCCAGACCGGGCAGCTCGAAGCGGACCACGATGCTGTCGTCCGCCTCTTCGTAGAAGACGTCGGCCGGCGGACAGAAGCCGCGCTGACCAAGCGGCCGCGGCGTGCGCGGCGTGCAGGCGTCAGCGAACACCCGCAAGACTTCCCTATGGATGTCGTCCATGCTCACTGGCGGACTCCTCCTCTGCCTGGCTCAAGGGCCCACATGCCTGTGCGGACTCCTGGAGTCCGTCGGGACGGCCGCCTCGGCCCACGCGACACATGAGAAGACGAGTCGCGCGCGCTCGGCGGCCACCTCGCTTCTTCCCGGGCGACGGGCGACCATAAACGGGGCCTTGGCGCAGGGAGGGAGAGCGCCCATGGCGCCTCCCCGTCCGCGCGGCCTCACCGCGGACGCAGAGGGTGCGCCGGGTTGCCGACCCAGGTCTCTCCGGGGGGCACATCCTTGAGCACCTGTGCCCCCATGCCGATGACCGCGCCTTCGCCGACGGTGACACCGTTGGCGATGGCGCAGCTCTGCCAGAGCACCGCCCTGTCGCCGATGCGAGCGCCGCCGCCTATCTGCGCATGCCCGGCGATGAGCACATCGGCGCCCACGTCCACATTGTGGCCGACGTTCACGTGCGGGCCTATCTTGGCCCCGCGGCGCACCCTGGTCTGGCCTATGGCGCCGCGCTGTATCGTGGCGTGGGCAGCGATGTCGACATCGGTCTCTATGGTCACCCGCCCCATCTGCGGGAACCCGACCAGCCGGCCATCGCTGCGACGCTCGTAACCCATGCCGGCGCAGCCGATGCTGCAGTGGACACCCAGCCGCACGCCGGCAGCCACCGACGCGTTGCGCACCCATGCCCCCAGCTGCTCGGCCTGTTCGGCAAGCTCTCGGCTGCCGTACTCGGGCGGTTCGTCGGTGACCAGGTGCGAGAAGAACCGCCAGACCGCCTCGGCCAGAGCGAGCCGAGGCCGGTCGCACACAGCCACCACCGACGTCGCGCCGGCGGCCGGTCGTGTCTCGGCTAGCGGCTCTGCGGCGGCTCCCTCAGTGCACAGCAGGAGCGCCCCGCCGAAGGCAGCGGCCGCACCCGCGTGCTTGCTCCACGCCAACGCGCCGCCGCCAGCCGTAGCGTCGATCTCTACCGACCGCACCTCGACAGTGGCAGCCTTAGCCCGCGGTGCGCCGGCGAGCCGCAGGGCGTGGCCTTGTCCCTCAAGATAGTCAAGGATCTCAGCAGCTGTGGTCACACCGAACCACCTTCCACACCCGACCTCTCCGCTGGAGGAAGTCGCCCGCTCAGCCCTCGTCCGGCGCGTACGGCAAGTAGCGCTTCAGCAGCTGAGGATCGAAGCGGTGCGGGGTGTAATCGACAGGGAATTCGATGTAGTAGGGGCTGTCGGCCGCAAGCACCCTCTGCAGCGTGGCGTAGGGATGGGGATCGTTGTAGTAGACGCCGTTGGGCTGCGTGAGGTCGACGGTGACATGCGACCCATAGCCCACGATGGCTCCCGGCGCGACAGTGACACCCGCACTTGTGTTGGCACGGCTACCGATGACGCTGCCGTAGCCGAAGCGGGTGATGAGCTGCCTCTTAGGCGCGTTGGGCCGCGCATGGTAGATGTTCTTGGTGTGGCTGGACATGATGCCGGCGGCAACGAAGCACCAGTCATCGACGATCACACTCTTCGAGATGCAGGATCCTGTGCGGACACGAACGTGGTTGCCGAGGATGCAGATGCCTGTGGTGACGCAATCGTCGGCGATCTCCACATCGTCGTACACCCTGGTACCGGACGCCAAGTGCACACGATGGCCCAGCTTGACGTCGTCGCCCACGACCACATCTGGATCGATGATGCACTGCAGGCCGTGATCAAAGCCCTCGCCGTGGTGGAAGTCCTTAGCTATCCACGACCCACTCTGCGGATGGTAGGTATAACAGTCCCAGTCCACGTCTCTGCCTCCTCGATCGGAGCCTAAGCCGCGGCGCGCCCCTGCCGAGGAACGCAAAGTCCTGGTGGTCGCCGCAGCGACACACCGCCAATGCTATCAGGTGGGCGAGCCGCCTCCGGCTGCTGGGGCGCGCGACCACAGGTCTCATCGCCACAGCGAGCGGCCACGAGCTGCATGCGTCACGACGAGGGGTTACCATGTGCGCATGCAGCTTGCGTTCACCTCGGCCGACGAGCTCGCCCGCCTGCTCCACGAAGCGGGCGAGCCACTCGACTACCGCGAGGTGTGGCCACGCGTCTTCCCCCCCGGCGACTATCCACCGGAGCTCATGCGAGCGCTCGTCGACGACCTGGTATGCAACGACGAGCGCTTCGTCTGGGAGAGCTCCGTGCACGTAGCACTCGGCGCATGGCGTGCGCAGCACCGCGACCTGGCCGATGTCACTTTCACGGTCGTGGACCTGGAGACCACCGGCAGCACCCCAGGTTTCGCCAAGATCACGGAGATCGGCGCCGTGCGCGTCGTCGGCGGGCAAGTGACCTCCGAGTTCAGCCAGCTCGTCGACCCGAAGCGACCCATCCCGCCGGCCATCGTCGCGCTCACCGGCATCACGCCGCGTATGGTCCGCGGCAAGCCCACGGTGCGCCAGGCGCTCCCACGCTTCGTGGACTTCTCACGCGACTCGGTGCTCGTAGCGCACAACGCCCGCTTCGACATGGGCTTCCTGGACTACGAGCTCGGGGTGCTGCAGCGGTGCAGCTTCCCCCGACCGGTCCTCGACACCATGCGTCTGGCGCGGCGCCTGTGGCCCCAGGAGCGCAGCTCGCTGGCCGCCCTCAGCGAGCGCTTCGCACTGGCCGCCAAGCCCAGCCACCGCGCGCTCGATGACGCCCGCGCCACCGCCGAGCTACTCCTCCTCTTTGTCGCCCGCCTCCAAGAGGACGGCATCCACACGCTCGAGGACCTGGTGCGTTTCTGCGCGCCTGAGTCACGTCGCAACTACCACAAGATCGTGCTCACCGAGAAGCTTCCCAAGGGGCCGGGCGTCTACATCATGAGAGACGCGCGCGGGGCGCCGCTGTACGTCGGCAAGGCCGAGAGCCTGCGGCGCCGCACGCGCGACCACTTCCTTCAGAAGCAAGCTCACGGCGCCCGTCAGGCGCTGGAACTGCTCGACCACATCGACGTACGCCAGACCGGCTCAGAGTTCGAGGCGCTGCTGCTCGAGATGCGACTCATCACCGAGCTGCAGCCGCCCTACAACGAGCGCGGCACACATGCCTCCAGTTACCAGTACGTCAAGCTCAGCGCGGAGCGCTACCCCCGCCTCTACGCGACCCCTAATCACCTTGACGACGGCGCCGTCTACGCGGGGCCGTTCCGTTCACAGAGTTTCGCTCGTCGGCTCGTGGAGTGCCTCACGGCGGTCTATCCGCTGCGCACGTGCCCACGGCTCCCAAAGCCCGTCCCTGCGCAGCACCAGGACGGCACCCGCGTGCTCCGGTCGTGTGCCCGCTATGACATGGGCGCCTGTCTGGCACCCTGTCGCAGTGAGCTCGACGGGACCTACGAGCACGTCGTCGCGCAGGTCCGACGTGTGCTGGATGGTGACGGCGACGGACTCCAGGCACTGCTCGACGAGCGCATGGCCAAGCTTGTGGCCACACGAGCGTTCGAGCAGGCCGCCAAGCTGCAGGCGCAGCGCGACACGGTCTGCCAAGCGCTGCGCTTGCTGCAGCGCCTGCGCAGCGCCCAGCGTACCCACGCTGTCCTTGTCTACCCCAGTCGTGAGCCGGGCCAGCTGCGCCTCTGGTCTGTGGCTCACGGCTGCGTCGTGGCAGACGACAGCCTCGCGGCGGCCGCACTGACCCACGAGGAGGCAGTCTCCCTGGTGCGGCGGCTTTACGCCGCGCAGCCGCCGCGCCCACCTCTCCCAGCGCACGCGCTGGATGAGACCTTGCTGCTGGAAGGGTGGCTGCGCCGCCATCGCGAGGCACCCAATGTGGTGCTGCTACCCGAGCCGCCTCAGACCACGACAGCGCTGGACACGGTAGTGGAGCACGCCGCTCGGGCGCTCACACGCTCCGCGCTGCTGTGCTCTACAAGCTGAGCCGCCCGGCAGCCGCAGCCGGTGCTCAGCCCGCGTACGCCAGGCTGAAGCTGCGGCCAGTGGCCACTTCGGCAAACGCGCGCGGCAGCCGCTCGCGCAGCAGCGACGTCGCTCGCTTGCCGGTGCAGTGGCAGACCCCGCAGAGCTCCAGATCCAGAGCCTCGAGGTAGTCAGCGGTCTGCTGCAGACGGTCCTTACGCGCCTGTAGGAGGTGGATGCCGCCGAGCAGCGCGCGCACCGCCGGTGACCCGTCGGCAGCGAGCTTCACGGCTGGCGCGGCCGCCCCGCCCTGGGCCATACGCGCAGCGACCAGCTCACGCACATAGCGGACCGTGTTGATGACGCCGCTATGCGCGCAGCCGCAGAGCACCACCAGGCCCGCCGGCGTCTCCACCCAGGCGGCTTGGTCGTCCACCACCTGGTCGCGGACAGTGCAGGCCTCGTCCAGGAAGAAGTTGCGCTCCGCCTCCTCCAGCGGGTGGCGCCGCGGCACCGGTCCGGTGACCCAGACGTCCGGCGCCAGCTGGAGTGGACCCTCCGACCAGACGATGCGCGGCGCCGCAGCCCGCAGCGCCGCCAGGTCGCGCTGGGCCAGGCCTATGGACTCGACCTTCCCGTTCTTGGCAAGCCAGAAGCGTGGCGTGAGCGCCGCGGGGTGCATGACGAGGGCGGCCTCTGGAGCCACCGCTGTGAGCTTGTGAAGGCCGCCACCATGGTCCGAGTGGCCGTGGCTGAGCACGAACGCCTGGGCGCTCTCCACGGGGACCTCCAGACGCCGTGCGTTTCGCAGGAAGGCGTCAGACGCGCCGCAATCGAGGAGGAACCGCAGAGTGGGTGTCTGGACCCAGAGCGAGAGACCCCACTGCGAGCGCAGGCCTGGCGCCCCTTTGGCATTGTCGACCAGGACGGTGATGCCCACGTCTTCCATGCGTACTCCTCCTCAGCACTGCCAGACGTCGTCCCGGCCCGCTGGAGAAGCAGCTCCGCGGCGAGCGCACAGGCCGGCTCTTCTCACGGTCATGCCCTCGGGTTCAGTGCTGGCCGTGCCCCCTGCCAGCTCCGTGACCACGGGCCGAGCCGCCGCCTCGCCCTCTGCCTCGCCCGGGGTGTGCGGCATCCGGATCGACGTACGCCGCGACGCTTGTGGACCCACACTCTGGACAGGCCGAAGACGTCTCGAGATCTTGCGGTGTGGGCTCGCCGGCTGCCCAGTGGGTGCCGCAAGCCGTGCACAGGTGTTCCTCGGCCAACTCGAAGACGCCACCACCGATCAAGAGAGCCTTGCCGTTCAAGAGCGCGTCAGCCACCGTACGCCTAGCTTGTTCGAGGACTCGCCCCACAGTCTGACGCGACACGCCCAGGCTGGCGGCCGCATCCTCCTGACTGAGGCCCTCGAGATCGACCAGGCGCAGCGCCTCGAGTTCGTCCACACCGAGGACGACTTGATCGATCTCGCGCGCCCGCGCGCCGGCAGGCTTGAAGAACCCGGCGCGCGGCAGCCGCGCGACGTAGCGTCTGCGCGGCGGCCTACCCATCTTGGGCCTCCCCCTGCGCAGCATCGTCAGTGCTCTCGGTCTTGCTGGTGGCGGCCCCTGTGTCCCGAGCAGCCCCGCCGCCGGCAGGGCCGGCCTCACCGCTAGCAGGGCCAACCTCTGTCTCTTCGATGACCTCGGCGTCTTCGATGACCCCGAGGTCATCGTAGTACGCGTCAGCAGAACGCTGCGCCGCCACGGCTTCCGCGGACGCCGTGCGACCCGCAGGATATGCGCCCGGAGACATGCCGCTGCCGCTGCGTGAGGTCGCGGCTTGCGCTGCAGCTTGGAGCTCGCGCTGCGATGGAGGGTCGATGCGCAGGTAGGCGGAGCCCGCTCGCTTGAGCGCGCCACGCCGCGACGCGACGGGCGACTGTGCGGCGCGGCGCAGCACGGGCCGCGCCAAGCCCTCGGGGTCGCGCAGGTCGTTAGCCAGA
>CAYMTC010000088.1:525-7360 GCA_964393265.1 uncultured Thermoleophilia bacterium | reverse complement strand
ACACCCTATCCTACACTCTTTCCCTACACGACGCTCTTCCGATCTGGCGCCACAGTCGCCGCGGGTCGTGTATGAGCCGGTAGACCCACTCCAGGCCGCGCTGCTGCATCCATAAGGGCGCTTGACCCGTGCGGCCAGCGAGCATATCAAAAGCTGCGCCAACGCCCACCATGGTGCAGGCAAGGCTGTCCCGGTGGGCGTGCATCCACACCTCTTGCTTTGGGCAGCCCAGGCCAACGAGCAGCAGGTCTGTGTCGGCGCGGATCACACGATGCACGTGTTGCCCATCCTCCGTCGGCGAGAGCGGGCGGAAGGGTGGGCTGATGCAAGTTCCGATCCGTAAGCCAGGGTAGTTGTCCTTGATCCACTCTCGCAATGCAGTGTTGACCGCCGGGTCACCGCCGTAGAGGCTGATGCAGAGATGGAGCGGCTCAGCGGCAGCCAGGAGCTTCATGAGGAGGTCTGGTGCCATGCGCACTCTGTCGGGCAACGTCTCGCCGGCCGTCCGCAGCCACCAGACCAGAGGCATTCCGTCAGGAACGACAAGCTCCGACGCCTCTACGATCTCCCGCAGGCGGCTGTTCCGATGGGCCTCCATTGTCATGTGGACATTGGCAGCACAGACCACAGCGGCTCGCCGCCCTCGGCAGAGCGTCAGGATTCGCTGAACGGCTTCGTCGTAGGTCACGACGTCCACGCGCATGTCGAGGACAAGGCCCATTCAGAATGTCTCTCCTCGCCGGTCTATGGCTCTGAGCCAGAGGCAGTCCCTCGCTGTGTGTATGACCACTCGACTGACGTCGCACGTAAGAAACACGGGCCACCAGCCAGGGTCCGCACACGTGCGCGCGTAGTGCCAACGACAAGCCAGATTGTGGGCGGACGCCCGACTGGAGAGCCTGCTGGCGAACCCGCGACGGGGTCGCTGGCTCTGGCGAGCGTGTAGGCCGGTGGACTGAGCGTAAGTCATCACAACTGCGGCGTGGCTGATGGCGACCCGCCAGCCCCGGCGACCGGCACGGCGGGCGAACTCATAGTCTGCAGCATACTGAGGAAACCGCTGCTCGTCGTATAGACCGAGTTCTCGGAACGCCTGGATGGGTATCAGAGTTCCTCGTCCACTAAGCACACTGACCTCGTGGAGGTCGGGCTCCACAGGCGACCCCGCCTGCCGTTGGCTGGCGAGCAGGTGTCGATGACGGCCCGTGCGCCAGTTGACGACTGTCCCTGCATCGAGCACGACTCTTTCGTCGCTGGCGTCAACTGCGAGCGATCCTATCAACGTACGTGGGCCGCACATGTCGGCAGCTGCTAGCAGCATTCGCAGGCAGCCGGGTGTCGCTACCACGTCGTCGTTGAGTGTCACGAGGCGATCGTCGTCGCTGGCGCTGGCAAGGACGCGTCGCACCCCGACATTCATGGCACCGGACCACCACAGGTCTGGAGAAGCTCGCAAGACGGTGCAGGATGATGACCGCGCTGCGTCCAGGTCAGCTGCTGTCTGCTTGCGGCCGTGGTCCACAACCACGATGCGAGTGGGGCCACCTCTCTGCCCGTGCAGCGATGAGAGGCATGCGCTCAGATGCTCGGGTCTCTCATACGTGGGGATGACGATGTGGATCATGTCCACAGCCTTGCGAGCATGGCCGCTGTGAGCACGGGGATTCCGCGTGGGATCGTCACGAACTGGTCAGTACGAAGAACCGGAAGTAGGGGCTCTCGAACACTCTGTAGGTTCTCTGAACGGTGAGGCCACTCGCTGCAATGTCAGCGAGGATTCGCTGTAGGGGATACCCGAGCGTCTCAATCTCCCAGTAGTGCTCGTCGTTGGGTTGAAGCCGCCGCGGCCTCAGCTGGGGGCGGGGCACGCGCAATCGCACTGCGCCAAGCTTCGGAACGTGGACGCTATAGGACCAGCTGCGCCTCGCATCGGGCAATGACAGTATGACGTACCGGCGGGTCACACGAGCGAACTCGCGGAGCGTGGGCAAGAAGGACTCATAGGGTAGGTGCTCGAGTACCTGGAACGAGGCCACCACGTCGAACGATGCATCGGAGAAGGGCAACTCACCTGCAGTGCCGATGTAGTCTGGTTCCAGCGCAGGATCGATGTCCAGCGTCGTGTGCTTGACACCATTCCGCGCTAGGATGTCGCCGGTGATACCGGGTCCTGCACCCACCTCCAGCACGCTCTGTGGTTGCACAGACAGTATCTCGTCGACCTGGTGCCACATGCCGATCCAGCGAGCCTTGCTTACGTAGGGGGAGAAGGCGTACTTCCCTGTTTGTGGCAAACCGGCCTGTTGGCTCTCCATGCTCGCTTCCTGTGCCTTCCATTCAAGCGTCAGTCGTCTGCGGTGAGCATACCGCGATGGCAGTCGTTGAGCCACAGCAGCACCTGGAATGACGCGAGTTGGCTGACCGCGTCGACAGTACTTGCTGCGTCGGTGAGACTGGCTGTGGGAAGAAGCATGTCGAGCTGGCATTGGTGTGTCGAGGCGGTTGCACGAGCAGTCTGGTACGCGTCATGGAACGTGTGAGAGCGCACCACGTTTGTCCAGTCTGGCCACGAGCCTCGACTTACTGCACCGTCACTGGACCCGTCTTCTGTGTCTGGGCGACCGCGGTGCAGGTGGGTAGCCGCACTTCGCGTAGCTCGAAGCAAGGTGTTCACGGCTATGCCTGCGGAAGGCAGTGTGCCGTTGGCGTGCGGGATATGTCGCGTCCGCAGCAGCGTCGGGTTCATAGCTCGTCGATAGAAGCGCCGGTTCAGCTTCCACTCTTGCCGGACGGCTGCGGCGAGCTTGACGACCTCGGCGTCAAGGTACGGCTCGTACATGTAGCAGAGCCGTCGTGCCGCTGCAGCATGGGGGAACCCGCCGCTGTTCGCGGGTGCGGGCATGAAACTCGTGAACTCAGCCCACGTGCGTGGACGCAGCAGTCGCATTGCCGCCTCCACGTGGTCACGGCGGGCGCGCACGGCGTTGGCTAGACAAGCGTCAAACCGAGGCAGTGCCACGTCGCGTGATCTAGTCTTGACGCGATCGTGATGCACGCCAAGGCTGACCCCGTAACGGCCGTAGGACGTGGCCCAACACGCCTTGAACAGGGCATCCGCGTAGAACGCGCCGAGACACCGCCTGCCCGCCGGCAGGCGGTGGGAGAGGCCGTTCACGTGCGCGTGGAGAAACAAGTGATGCGACTCGGTCAGCCTCACGGACTCTTGGGCATGAACGACGTAGTGCATTGGCGCGCGCTCTGCGCATACCCACGTCAGTCCGAGCTCATGGGCTACAGCCTGCGCCACCTGCGCTTCATGGTTGAAAGTGTCCACGAATGTGACAGCCTGTACGTGCGTTCCATGCGGCACGAGCGAAGCGATGATACGCGAGTCTTCACCGCCGCTGAGGAGCATGCCGACCTCGTTCTGGCCGACGCAGATTCGTTCCACGTTCGCAGTGATTGTGTCGCGCAAGACGCGCGCGGCCTCGTCTAGCGTCAGGGTGCATGGCTCCTCGCGGGGCGCCCAGTATGTCGACACAGTGGGGTGGCCGCCCGGTAGTAGGCTGGTCACAGACGCTGCTGGTAGCTGCTGGACAGGCCTGTAGAGTGTGAAAGGGTGCGTCACGGAGTGGTAGACCTGCAGATCCACAGCCGAGGCGGCATCGATGTCGGACTGCACCCCCGCCGCGAGGGCCAGCGCGTCCGCGTGAGACCCCATCATGCATGCGCCGGAAGCCCCGTCTTGGACAACGCATGCCGGCACGAATGAGTTGATGTCCGTCACCACATTCACCGTGGTGCTGCGCTTGTCGACAAGCACGACAAGGAAGTGACCTACGAGATCGACGTCCCACTGGATCGAACCGGCCCCCAGCCAGCGTTCAAGGATCCACGTAGTGCCGTCGTCTGACTTGTCGCCGCATGCCACCGACTCATCGTGCCGCGGCAACGGTCCACCCAGCACCACGCAGATGTGCTTCGCCGTCTCGACTGGGAGGAAGCCTGCGTACGCGCTACCGATTGCTGCCAGGCTGCCCCACTTGCCACTCCAGCCACGTTGGGGGAGAGAAGGATCAGTGCGAAATGCCCGAAGGGCTTGCTCCAGCCTTGGTAACGCGTTGGAGTCTGACGAGTAGATGACGTCAATCATGGAAGGACGTCTTGCGTAGAAGCGGATTCGCTAGGCAGCGGGGCCGCGAGTCCAGGCCGTGCGCGCCTGTCTGTGCAGAAGAGGATCCAGGTGATGAGAGCCGCGTTTACGAGGGCGCCCGACACTGAGAAGAGTGCGACCGCAGCAACATCAGTCCCCAGAGCCAAGGCGCCTGCCAAGAGTGCGCCGGTCCGCACGGCCGTCGCCACTAGCTCGAAAGCCAGCAAGTGCGCCTGCATGCCCAACAAAGGAATGACCTGTACTGAGGGGACATTGAGGAAGGCAGAATACAGCCACAAGGCCATCCAGCGGGCGTACACACCGGCAGTCGTCCACTCATCGCCGAAGACTAGGCCGAACAACCAGGGTCCCAAGATGATCACTAGGCCGAACGGCACCAAGCCGGCCAGCGCGAGGCTTCCGGTGGCCTTTAGCACGAGCGGGCGCATGGGTTCACCCCGGTGGCCTGTCATCGTGACACGCGGCAGAAAGACCGTGCCAACCGACTGGGAGACGAGACTCGCAGGCAGTGACAGTACTCTGCGGGAGAGCGCGTACAGGCCGGCAGCGGCAGGTCCTGCCAGCGCCGCGAGCAGGATGGCCGGGATGTTCTGCGACACAGAGTTGAGCAGCACCTGAGGTGCGCGGAACAGGGGGTAGTCACGGTACTCGTGCGCCACTCGGCGGAGCGCTGCCGCGTTGTAGCAGCGCTCTGGCAACTGGTCGTCTCGACGTCTGCCTCCGAGACTGGAGCGAGCGGCCAGCCAGAGCCATCCAGCGAGCAGGGCCTGGCCAATGGCATTGACCACTAGTAGCACGGCGGCCGTGGGAGCTATGAGGCCTGCTGTGCTCTTGGTTGTCCCGAGCACGAGAGCTTGTCCGACCGCGACGCAGGATATCGCGCGGAACTCATTCTTGCGGATGAGCCAAGTCCGCAAGACTTGTTCGATTGCCGCTAGAAACAGAACAGGAGGTAGCAGCAGCAGGTATGGTGCCGCAGCGTCGAGCCCAAGCGCGTGCGCTATGGGACTTCTGAGTGGCACGAAGACAGCGACGCTGGTCAGCGTCAGGGAGCCAGCGATGAGGAGAGAGAGCTTCACGAGCGCCCTCGCGTCGTCGTCAGATCGGGGCAGCACAACCGCATACCCGTACGCGAGACTGGTCACGGGGGCGATCATGGCGACCAGGGCGACGAAGACGCCTAGCACCCCGAACGCCTCCGGTCCGTAGAGACGGGTGATTACGGGGGAGAAGGCTACAGTGATTGCCTGGGCAAGGGCGGTGCCGCCCGCGACAACCACAACGTTGCGGACGAATGGGCGCCTCAGTTGGCGTACGACCCAGTCAGCGGGCTTCACGAGTCTCCGGGTTGCGCGGGGTACTCAGTACAGCCACAAGGTGCCAGCGCCCCGTGGCCTCATCGTGGATGCCGGTCACGAAACGCACTCGCCCGTCATCAGACTGCCTGCGGGTCACTCACTGCCGCCTGGTCCGTCTGATTGCGCAGTCTGCTCAGCCGGGCGAGCCGTGCTGCATGAGGACCAGACCTAGCGGACGCTGACGCAGTTGGGCTACGCGTCTACCGATATGCAGCAATGCGGCCCTGTCCAGATCACGCGCATCGATCATGATCACGAGCCTATCGACCATGCTCAGGATGTGAGCTGTCGTGGGGTCACCGCAGAGCGCCAAAGGCCCTAGCACCATGACCTGCGTGTCTGGCTCGTGCGTGGAGAGAAGTGTCGTTATGGCGTCGGGGCCGAGGTTGGGTGCAGGCTCAGACGAGCTGGACTCGTGTTCCTTGGTGGACGAGTCCAGTCTGGTCTCTACAGTCACGAACTTCACACGCCTGTTCGCTGAGAGCAGTGCACTGCGAAGGGCTGCACACGCATGTTCTGTATCATGCGTGAGGCTATCCACAGCGAGCCCGACGCTGCGAGCCTGTTCAAGACTCGCGGCATAGAGAATGCCATCGGCAATCGGGGTGAGATCCTGTGTACCGGGGTCCGGCCACACCATGACACCCAGCTTCGGCACATCCATGAACGCCGAGGACACCTGGTGAGACGTACGCTTGGCGTGCGGCCTCAGGGAAAGGAGAACGCCGACCACGAGCCCAAGGATGAGGCCAGCGCCTGCACCCACCAGGAGGTTTCGTACGGTCTTTGGTGCTGTGGGTGCTGCGGGAGTCGTCGCGGGCTGGGTAAGAACGTAGCTTGGGCGGAGAAGACCCTTCGCTGTCCGCAGCTCGATGAGCTGTCCTTCTAGGCTGGATTTGGTGAGCAGGAGCTGATTGACAGCCAAGGAGTCCCGCGCGTCTTCGCCGAGGCGCTCCAGTTCCCGTGTCTGTGCTTCTACCTCTTCGATTTGGGCCCTTACCGATTCGATTCCCGCTCTGAGGGTGCGGGCCGTTGTCTTCTTGGAGCGCTCGATCAGTAGGCGGGCAGCCTGGTTGGCTGCGATCGCAGCCGCGCGAGGGTGAGCTGCGGTCGCGGTGATGCTGATGATGGACGGAACGTTACTCGTAGTGCCCTTCAGAGACTCATTGACTACGATGGTTGCCCGTATTGCGACAGGTTGTTGTCTGCCCACGGCATCTTGGATCGTGCGGGCGACGGCCTTGGCAACTGGCTCACCGGCAATGTATGCCACCGCATTCTGAAGCTCTTCGACGCGCCGGTA
>CAYMTC010000088.1:0-515 GCA_964393265.1 uncultured Thermoleophilia bacterium | reverse complement strand
GCCGGTACGAGTCGCTCTGCTGACCGAAGACCAGGCTGTTCACGTCGACAAAGGGGCTGAACATGAGGTTGGCCTGCGCCTCGTACTGACGCGTCTGTGCGAGGCTCACAACGAGTGCAACAACGGAGAGAGCGACCACGCAAAGGACCACGACCACCCACTGCGTACGGATCGCTGCGAAGAGGTCGACGAGAGTGGGGTCAGTGGAGCGTGTGCTTGTCAAGGACTGTTGTTGCTCCTCCACGGGATCCTCCATCGGCAGGGCGCGGTGCGCGGTGACTCCACGTACGCTGGCAAATCAGCCTACACTACCTTGATGGTGCTGAGAATCCGGCCTATGCCTAGATGTGACAGGATGCCCGCAAGCGGTGTGCTGCGTGACGTGAGAGAGTCAGTCCCCGGTCGTCACGATGCGGACGGCTCTTTGTTGGTCTTGGGACGCCGGCGCTGGTAGTAGATGCCCGCGCGGAGACCCTCTTCGACGGGCACTACGGGGGTCCAGCCGAGGAGCTTCC
>CAYMTC010000087.1:0-7383 GCA_964393265.1 uncultured Thermoleophilia bacterium | reverse complement strand
CGGTGAGCTGGGTCGGCAGAACGCCGCATCCTGGACCGCCGGCATGGCCTCTGTATGGCAGCCTGGAGCGGTCGGCGGCAGAACGCTCCTGCAGCGTTTCCTGGCCGACGCTCTGGACCGGTACGGGCACGACCGCGACGCACCCGCGCTGCCTGGCACCTCTCGTTTGTCGCCACACCTTCACTTCGGCGAGGTCTCCGCCCCCCAGGTGTGGCACGCCGTGCTCGACGCCGGAGAGGCCGCAGACCATCCCTTCCTCCGCCAACTGCTGTGGCGCGAGTTCGCCTATCGTCTCCTCCTCGCGCACCCCGAGACGCCGACCGAGCCGCTGCGGCCAGAGTTCACCGCATTCCCCTGGCAAGACGATCCCTCAGCCCTGTTCCTGTGGCAGACCGGCGCCACCGGGTACCCACTTGTCGACGCCGGTATGCGCGAGCTGTGGACGACTGGATGGATGCACAACCGGGTGCGCCTCGTCTGCGCGTCCCTGCTGGTCAAGCACCTCCTCGTCTCCTGGCAGGCGGGCAGTCGGTGGTTCTGGGACGCCCTCGTGGACGCCGACCTTGCCGACAACACCTTGGGGTGGCAGTGGGTGGCGGGCTGCGGCGCCGATGCAGCGCCCTACTTCCGCATCTTCAACCCGGTGGCTCAGGGACGACGGTTCGACCCAGACGGCACGTACGTACGTCGCTGGTTACCCGCTCTGAGCCGCTTGCCGGCCGCGCATGTCCACGCGCCGTGGACGGCCTCCCCTGAGGTCCTGCGCTCGGCGGGCCTGCGCCTGCTGTCCAGCGCGACTGTGCTCTCGCGTGCCCAAGGCACACACGGGCCCTTCGATCTAGGGGCCGACTACGTGGAGCCCATCATCGACCACAGCGTCGCCCGCAGAAGAGCCCTGAGTGCCTACGACACGATGCGCCTCGACCGAGATCGCCGCGCGTGATCCTCTGCGCGTCAGTCCAGGTCGATGATGTGCGGGTCAAGACCGTCCAGATCGACCTGCACCACCGCCACGGTGCGCCGCTTGCCCAGACCAGCCACAGTGGCCGTGCCGGGGTCGAGGTACAGCACACCATCTTGCCAATCGGTCGAGGCCACGTGCGTGTGTCCGGTGACGACGAGGTCGAACCCCTCCGCGGCAGGGTCGACGTGCTCGGCCAGCAGCTCGCCTCTTCGGTGGCCGACGACGAAGCGGATACCACTCACGTCGCCGGTCGCATGACGAGGTAGCCTGCTGCCCAACTCGCCGACCCGGTCCTCGTTGCCCGCCACCGCGGTCAGACTCGCGAGTGCGCCAAGCCCCTGCAGCACCTCGTCGGCTCCCACGTCACCGGCGTGGATGATGTGGTCGACTCCCGCGAAGTGGCGGCGTATGGCGGGGTCCAGCCATCCGTGCGTATCGGAGATCACACCGATACGCACCCTGCCAGCGCTTGCCCTCCACCTGCTCGCCATGCCGCGCTGTCCTCCCGTCAGTCGCGCTTCGTCGTACTCACCACCGTGACCTCGCTAGGGCCTCTAGGGCAGCAGGTTCGCCCAGGGAGCGCCGTTTTCCTGCTCACCGACAGGAGGGGACGAGAGAGAGAGAGTGCGAGAGGCAGGGGCAGCCGCGGTAGCAAGGGAGCCGCTCGCTAAGCGGGTCGAGTAGCTGAAGACGCCCTCGTGACATGCACAGGAGCGTGTCCGTCGCTGTGCGCTGCGGTCCGCCGTTGGTCAGAGACCGCCGGCCTCAGCAGCACCGGACCAAGCACCGGCGTCGTCCGAGACCGCCGGCGGCTCGTCCACGAGAGAGGCGCCCGTCGCTTCGACAGATGGCGCTTCGCCCGCCGACGACGCCGAGCCGATAGGGATCACACATCCGTCAGCAGGCTCCAAGTCCTCAGCTTGCGCCGAGTCGTCAGCTGGCGCCGAGCTGTCCACGTCCTCGCTGCCAGGCTGTGGCCCACACACGCTGCCCTCTGAGCTTGCTGACTCAGCCTGCGCGCCGGACTCTGAGCGTCTCGCCACATCGGCAGACGTAGCCTCGGACGACGACTCCATCTCCTGCTGCGCAAGCACCGTCGGCATTCCCTGCGCGGCCGCAACGACCGTGCTGTAGTCAGCGGCGAGGAGAGAAGACTGTGGGGTCACACTGCCGTCCGCTGGCGCCTCGAGATCCTCGGCTAGCTCTTGGTCAACGGCCACAGTGGCAGGAGCGGCATCCTCCGCCGACTCGCCGCTCTCCAATACTTCAGGCGGCATCGCCATCTGCTCCGTGGTCTCCACTTTGCTCGTCTCGGCTACGACCGCCGCCTTGGGCGCCGCTGCAGTCGTCTCGGCTACGAGCGCCGCCGTCGGCACGGGACTCTGGCCAGCCGGAGCTGTCCCTCCAGGCTGAGATCCCTGTACGCCCGCGACGCTGCTCGCCGTGAGCGCACAGACGCCGGCCACGACGGCAGCGACGGCCTTGCCACCCACCAACGCCCCCACCCGCGCGGCCACGTCGGCACCTAGACCACCCGCGCTCGTCGCCGCGCAGACGAAAGTGCCACCGACACCCTGCCCTAGCTGCGACGCTGCGACCAGGCCACTCGCTGTGGCCCCGCACTGCGCGGCACCCACTCCCAGCGAGCCGAGCCCTCCAGACTCTACGCCGAACGTCGCTAGCGCCCCGGCCCCGGCCCCCACCGCGGCAGACCCACCACCCGCCGCGCCCGCGACGGCCGCCGCCCCCGCCACCACACCGACCCCCGCGACGCCAGCCGCCGTGGCCTGGGCGGCGGCTGCCTCCGCGCTGGGAGCATCGAGGGCCACCATCGGGAGCACAAGACCCAGGCCGACGAGTCCGCGACCGCACTTGTCCACGAGTTCCCTGCACTGAGGGCACGTGCGTGCATGACTGAGGACGCCGTCCTCCAACTTGGGCGGACGGCTAGCACCGACGCTGCGCGCAGCGGCTGCTGCGGTCGCGCGACAGTCGGGATCCGGCAACGTGTCGTCGCTGAGTTCCTGATAGCACCGCCTGAAGCCGTGTCTGGCCCGGAAGAGTAGGACTTCTGCTGAGCCCCTGGAAATGCCGAGCGCCTCAGCGATCTCGGCGTGCGGCAGACCGTGCACGTCCTTGAGGACCAACGCCACCTGCTGACGCGGCGGGAGTGTCTGCAGGCTCTGAGAGAACAGGTGCGCCATCTCCGAGCGTTCGATGTCGTCGACAAGGCACACCCGTTCCCCGTGCAGATGGTCCGCGGGAGCAGGGCGTCGCTTGCCGGCGCGCAAGTGGTCGTAGCTGGCGTTGATGGTGACGCGGTACAGCCAGGCACGCACATGCGAGCTGCCTTGTGTACGTGGCAACGACTGCAGGGCCTTGATGAAGACCTCCTGGACGACGTCGAGCGCGTCGTCGTGGTGCCGCACGATGCGCAGGGCAAGGTTGTACAGCGGCGTCTGGTAGGCCGCGACGAGGCGCTCGTAGGCGTCTCGGCGGCCATCCCTCAAGGCAGTGACAAAGGCGGCACCCGCGAGATCGTCGGGACCGATGTGCTCCGTGACTGCGGCTGCTTCGCGTGGAGAGAGCGACATGTACTCCATGATATCGGCGTCTTGCCCCGAAGTCCCCAGTCACCAGCCCGCACGTGTGGCCAGTGCTGACACGCTCGTGGTCTAACGAGCCCACTCTTCGCGACACCGGGCCCCTTGGGATTCCTTAGGAACCCTTCGTGGAGCCGAGGACGGTTCCTCTTCCCAGTGTCACTCTTCATGGATCGCTCACGCGTTCTTCATATTTGGGGCCTACGGTGACCTTGCCCCTCGGCAGCCGCGACCGACAGCGTCGTGGACTGTCGTGTCGGGGGCGCCGGCCACCCTGCCGGCCGGCGCCCCCGCCCCTCTCCCGTTCGCCGTGCGCTCACGCCTCGCCCGCAGTCCGAACGCCGCCGCGACCGCGACCCACCAAGGTCCTGTGGTTGAGGTGAGGAAGTGAGCCCGTCTCGCCGGATCTTCGCCACAACTCGACGTTTGCGGCGGTCCCTGAGACACAAGACTGCTGGTAGCGGCGGGAGGACTCGAACCTCCGACACGCGGATTATGATTCCGCTGCTCTGACCAGCTGAGCTACGCCGCCGCCGGAGCAGAGGTATGGTAGCAGACCCCAGGGCCGTCCCGCAAAACACCGCGCGAGTCCTGTCCTTCTTGGTCCAGCGAACATACGTTCGTCAGCATCTCTCCCGGGGACATCAACAGCAGCGCTCATATCGTGCACAGCAGCAGCATGGAGCCACGTATCACAGTATCTGAGGCCTTCCTCTGTATGGTATTCGTCATACAAGGCGTAAACCTGTCTTCTTTGGCGTGCCATACACCTCCTTTGGTCTTCTCTTTCTCTATATGGGCCAATCGAAAATCCATGCACCACCCCCTACTCCAATGTGGAAAGTGAACACATGTACGTGCCGCATTGGCTCGTCCAATTCCACTCGTCTCTAGGCCAGTTTGTCCATAATGGACAAGTGGAAGGCCTCGATTTCATCCCAAATCAGGGGGGTGCTCTGTTGTCGAACACGGCCGGAAGGCCGATAATCGCCTTGCATGTGAAGCACAGTGCAAGATTCGCAGAGAGCGAGTCTTTGACAGAGCCCCCCCTGACCGCCGGCCCCCCATCCGGCGGTCCCCCCTTAGAGGGCCGGGTCCGCTTGCGGACCCGGCCCTCACTGCATGCACGCAGCACTTGCGCCACTCCGCTGCGATGGTGCGACGCGCACACGATCGCAGGCAGCAGACAGCCACGCCGCGGTATGCACACGGTTGAACCCCTGCCTCGCTTCCTCTAGCATAGGGCGGCTCCCGGGGGAGTGCCCGAGTGGTTAAAGGGGGCGGACTGTAAATCCGTTGGCGCAGCCTACCTAGGTTCGAATCCTAGCTCCCCCACCAGCAGGCCCGGTTAGCTCAGTCGGCAGAGCACCTCCATGGTAAGGAGGGGGTCCACGGTTCGAGTCCGTGACCGGGCTCCACTTCCATCTACCTTGGGCGCAGCCGGGTGATGCTACGACGCATCCTGACACCTCGCCTGGAACTTCTGTGTCTCGACCGAGCCACTACGGCCCGCGTCCTCGCTGATCCCACCCGAGGCGAGCTGTCGCTTGGCAAAGCCGTTCCGGCGTCGTGGCGCGCCAGCGGCTTCAAGGACTTCCTGCCGGCGTACCTCCGGCAGCGACTCAGCGACGCTGCTGACGACGGGTGGGGGCTGTGGGTGATCGTCCTGCGAGCCACCGATGAGATCATCGGTGATGTGGGCTTCGGCTCCGCACCAGACGAACGCGGCGAGCTGGAGATAGCCTTCATGGTGGTACCCGAGCAACGCCACAGGGGATACGCAACCGAGGCGATCGCCGCACTCGCCGCGTGGGCCTTGGAACACGACGAGGTCGCCGGGCTACGAGCCGTCACTGATGCCGACAATGCGATCTCAGCTGCCGTGCTGCAGCATGTGGGCTTCACAGAAAGTGAGGCGGACGGCCAGCGAGTCCTCTGGAGACTGCGCCGACGCCCGCCCACCCATGGCACTGGAGTGACCGACGCCAGCAAGGTCACGCAGTGAACGCGGAGAAGACTCATTGGGCCAGCGCCAGAAGGGACTTGCCGGGCGAACGCCACTCGCCCTAAGGGGACACACGCATGCATGTGCTCGTAGTGACCAACATGTACCCGTCTGAGCAGCGGCCGGCTCGCGGGTCTTTCGTTGCCAGCCAGGTCGATGCCCTACGCCGCGCGGGCGTCCACGTCGACGTCGCGGCCTTCGATGCCTCCGGCAAGCCGTGGCGCTACATCACCGAGCCCGTGAGGCTCCACGGGCGGCAGACAGGAGCGGACCTGCTGCACGCCCACTACGGTCTGTCTGCCCCGGCAGCCCTGGCAGCCGCGCACGGGCGACCCGTGGTGCTCACGGTCCACGGCCGTGACTGCCATCACCCGGCGGTAAGACGCATCACCGCCGCAGCGGCGTGTCGTACCGCCGCTGTCGTGGCCGTCTCGCGCGAACTGGCGGCCCTGTGCCCCTTCCCCACCGCCGACGTCATCCCAGTAGGCGTCGACGTGCAGCGCTTCGTTCCGGCGTCCCGTGAGGAGGCCCGCCGTCACCTGGGTCTGCCGCTCCGTGAACGCTGCATCCTGTTCCCCGCCGACCCTGGACGTCCCGAAAAGCGCTTCGACCGGGCTGAGGCACTGGCAGCGCTGCTGCCAGGCGTGAGGCTGAGGGCCATGACCGATGTGCCGCCGGAGGAGGTCGTCCACTGGCACAACGCCGCCGACGCGGTCGTCATAACGTCCGAGCGCGAGGGCTACGGGCTGGCGTGCATGGAAGCCCTCGCTTGCGATGTCCCAGTGCTCAGCACGCCTGTGGGTATAGCCGCCGAGGTGCTACCGCAGATCCCAGGAACGCTGTGCGCTCCGTTCCGACCCGCCGAGTGGGCAGACCACCTGCGCAGCCTGCTGGCCGACGGCGACCCCCGCGTACCGGGACGTACGGCGGCGGAGGCCCACAGCACAGATCTCATGGCGCGACGCCTCGTGGCACTGTACAGGGACGTCCTGCGACCAAGCGCGTAAGCCGCAGCCGGCAAGACCACTCCGCGTGTCCCGCCAGCTAGCAGATACGCGGCAGCAGCTCTCCCACAGGCATATCGAGGACTCGACGCGTCCCAAGCGTGGTCCGCAGAGCGACGCGTCCCGGATGTTCATCGACGAGGCGGCCGATGACGGCCGCCCGCCGCCCAAGAGGATGCGCCCTGACCGCCGCAAGCACGTCGCTCGCCGCCTCTTGCTGTACCGCCAGTACCATCTTGCCTTCATTGGCCAGCGTGAGTGGATCGAACCCCAACAGCTCGCAGACAGCTCGCACAGAAGCTGAGATGGGAATGGCCTCCTCATCGACCTCGATCCCAAGGCCTGCGGTCTCGGCCAGCTCGGCCAGGACGGTCGTGAGACCACCGCGTGTGGGGTCGCGCAAGAAGTGCACGGCATGGCCGCCGGCCGCCAGGGCCGACTCGACAAGCGACCATAGCGGCGCGCAGTCGCTCTCGACTTGAAGAGAGAGGTGGAACTCGCCGCGCGCCGCCAGGACAGCCGCGCTATGCTCGCCGATGGGGCCCGACAGCAGGAGACGGTCGCCGGAGCGCACCGCGCGCGCTGAGACCTCGTGGTCGACGATCACCTGCCCCACGCCGGTCGTGGTGATGTAGAGACCGTCGGCCAAGCCACGCTGGACGACCTTGGTGTCGCCCGTCACGATGCCCACACCGGCCTCTTGCGCTGTGCTCGCCATGCTGGCGACGATCTGCTCGAGTTCGGCGATCGGGAACCCCTCTTCGATGATGAACGCGGCAGCCAACGCAAGCGGACGAGCTGCCGCGG
>CAYMTC010000086.1:0-7443 GCA_964393265.1 uncultured Thermoleophilia bacterium | reverse complement strand
ACTGGAGTTCAGACGTGGTGCTCTTCCGATCTGGGTGGCCCGACGCCTGCTCGGGCGCCAGCTCGCCCCCACGGACCATCTCGGCCACCAGCGAGTGGTCCTCGGTGAGCTGCGTGAGCAGCCCGCCACGCAAGAGGTAAGCACGGCTGTCGCCGACGTGCGCCAGCCGCGCCCCGTCTGTACACAACGCCACTGCTGTGAGCGTGGTGCCCATACCAGCCTGAGACGCGTGCTGGCTGCCGAGCGCCCAGATGCGCTCGTTGGCCCGCTCTGCCGCCTCGAGCAGGGCCTTGCCCGTCGCCTCACGGTCATTCGGATCGAGCAGCGGCACCGCCTGTGCCAGCGTCTCCACGGCGATGCGTGAGGCGACCTCACCAGCCTGGGCGCCGCCCATACCGTCGGCCACGGCGAACAGCGGCGGCGCCGCCAGCCATGAATCCTCGTTGGTCTTGCGGTGCCGGCCTATGTCTGAACGAGTGGCGTACCTTACGGCCAGTGTCACGTATGTCTCACCTGTGGGAACGCGGACCGCCGACTCTTAGCGTGTCTACTGTTCATACCGCAGCACCGTCTCGCCGACACGCAGGCGTGCGGCAGGCCGCAGTGGCGCCTGCGCGACTCGCTGCTCGTCCAGGTACGTGCCGTTGGTGCTGCCCAGGTCCTCGACGTAGACGAGCCCGCCACGGCGCACCACTCGGGCGTGCACCGTGGACACGAAGGGATCGTCAAGGACCACGTCGCTGTCGGGTGACCGGCCCAGGGACAGCGACCCTTCCAACGGGAAGACAGACCCCGGCGGCAGTGTGGGGCTGCTCTCGACGACCAGCCGCGCCCTGCCTACGCCAGCATCAGCGCGCTCGCCATGGGACGTACCGGGAGGTCGACCGTGCTCTACGGCGACGCCGGCCTGAGCGTAGGCCGTGGCGGCTTCATCGCCGTCATACGGCGCAGACGTGGGCTGCGACGATGACACCGGAGAGAACGAGCCCGACGTTCCTGAAGCGACCGGGGCGCCGCCGGACGCAGCGGTGCCAAAGAGCAGCGGCGCCGCTTGCTGCCACTCGGGAGCGCCCCCCACCCCGGCGTCGCCGCCGGCAGCGCCCCACGCGCCGCCGCGAGCGGGGTCGCTCCACACGTCTTGGCCGGCGCGAGTGCCTGGCCCCTCGGCTGCGAGCGGCACTGGGAAGGCGCCGGCCGAGGCGCCGCCGGACGCGCTCGCATCGAGGTCCCGGCGCGCCGAGCGGACCACCCAGAAGACGAAGAGGAAGATGAGGACGAGGGTGGCGATCTTCAGCGCCAGGAGGATGACGTCTAGCACGGATGCCTTTCGAACCGCAAGCGCGTAGCGCCGAGCTCGATGACGTCCCCCTGTTGGAGCGTGGCCCGACGCGTGGGCCGACCGTTGACGAACACACCGTTGGTGGACTCGAGGTCCAGGATGACGTACGCGTCGCCGTCTCTGCGGACCTCGGCGTGGCGACGTGACGTGTTGGGGTCTGCCAGGACGATGTCGCAGGTGCGACTACGCCCCACCGACGTGACCTCCCTGGCGAGCTGATGCACCTCGCCGCCCATGGTGAGCACGCCCACTGTAGGCTGCGCGGCGGGCGGCGACGCGGCGGGCGGCGACGGCGCCCCGACCGGCATGACGACGGTTTGCGAGAACCCCTGCGGCTGCACGGGAGGCGCGATCTCTGGCGCCGGCATGGGCGCGGCGGCAGGCGACGGCGCAACGGGCGCCGTCTCGGTGCGAGTGGCTATACCGAACTCCCCGAGCTGCAGCTCTCGGTCTGAGTACAGCTCGATGGTCGGGCTACCCACCAGCGTCCAGCCCTCGCGCTGGGCGTGAGCGACGAGGTACGACGAAAGCTCACGCGTCAACGAGTCCTGGAACGCACTGAAGTGCTCGTAGTCTGGCGGGGAGAGGTAGACCTCGTAGACGTTAGGCACGTAGACACGCGACACGCTGACCGTCTTGTTGTCGCCCATCTCTTTGGCGAGCTTGTGGGCCAGCTCGACCGGCTGCACGCTCGCCTTGAACGCGCGACCGAAGGAGCTCTCTACGGCCTTCTCGAGCTTGCGCTCAAGCTTCTTGAACACCATGTGCGTCTCCGGCAGCCTCGTTGAGCCGGCGATGGCGGCGAGCCGCCGCCGACCGGGCGCCGGGCAAGCCCGGCAGGACGACCAGTAATGCTACCACTGCGACGACCGCGGTAGTGAGGAGAAGCTCTCGCAGCACCACGCCCCGGCCCAGCACGAGCGGCGGCAGGAAGGCGTAGGCGCAGAACAAACCGGCGAAGGTGAACGACCACACCCACAGGCGACGCAGCCTGTCGGCCGCGGTGCACATGAGCGTCGTCGTCCCCGCCACGGCCGCCCAGACCGCGGCCTGCAGCAGGCCCTGAGGAGCGAACAGCTCTGTCGCGACCGCCGTGAGAGCACCTACGAAGCCGTCGGCCGAGATGATGCGCGCCGCGGCGTCGGTAGACGGCGCGAACAGAGTGAACGGCGATGCGACGACGCCGCCCAGCGTGAGCACGAACGAGGCACCCAAGCCTGCCCAGACCGCGGCCAGTGGGCCGCGCACGCGGCCAAAGGCTGCGGCCGCCAGCGGTACCAGGAACACCGCGTGCAGCGGTATCAGCGCCACCGCCAGCACCGGCCATAAGGCTGTCAGCGGGCGGTGGCGTGCCAGCAGCAACGAGGCGATCGCCGCCAGCAGGTAGACGGCACCCACCACCAGCGAGACGTTGAAGAACGGGAACACGAGCGTGCCCGCCAGGAAGGCCAGACCGCCCGACGGCGTGACCGCCCATACGGCCGCGGCCAGGATGACCAACGGCACACGCCACGATGCCGGGTAGGCGGGCAGCCATCCCAGGAGCATCCACATGGTGAGCGCTGCAAGGGCCGTGCCGCCCAGTCGCTCGACCAACGCCTGCCGGCGCGACAGGGGCCCCGTGGCGCCACGCCGACGCCCCAGTTGGCCGCCAGCGAGCACCTCGCGCAACATCTGCGCCATGTCGGCAGCGGAAGGCCGTCGTGCCGGCTGCAGCGAGAGGGCCGCCGACACGGCATCGAGCAGCGCCTCCGGCAGATCGGGCCGCAGCTGCCGGAGCTGCAACAGTCTGCCCGCCACGATGTTCGAGAGCCGCTCACCGGGCGTGTCGCCGGGTGTGGGATTCTCGCCCGAGAGTAGCTCGAAGAGCACCACCGCGGCGGAGTAGACATCAGTGGCAGGGCCCACGCGCTTGCCGCCGGCCTGCTCGGGCGACATGTAGGCGACCGTACCCAGCATGTCGCCCTCGGCCGTGAGCGTCTCCACGCCCGCCAGACGCGCTATGCCGAAGTCCATGACCTTGATGCGCCCGCTCTCTGTGAGCATCACGTTCTGGGGTTTGACGTCACGGTGGACGATGCCTTGGGCGTGCGCGTGCGCCAGCGCCTCCAGAAGCTGGGCGGCAGCCTCGACAGCGTCGCTGTCATCGAGCTCGCCCACCAGGCGGTCCAGGGGCTGGCCGTCGACGAGCTCGCAGACGATGAAGCTGAGCTGGCCGTCGGTGAAGAAGTCGTAGACCTGGACGATGCCCGGATGGCCGAGCGCCGCGGCCGCCTGCACCTCGCGCGCTACGCGCGCCGTAAGGCCACGGCGCTCCTCGATCACCTTCAGCGCGACCGGCCGCGACAGCTCGCGGTCGAAGGCCTCGTACACCGTGGCCGACCCCCCGCTGCCGATAGTGTCGAGCACGTCGTAGCGGGAACGCCAGTCGATGAATTGAGGGGTACGATGTCGTGCGGTAGCGGTCGCCATGGTCTCCTACCTTGCTCCTCGTCACGACTATTCGGTGTGGTACAATCCAAACCCTGTCGCGGGCCGGCTGCTGCCGGAGAGCGCCCGGGGCAGCGTTGAGGGCGCACCCACGACGCCCCGCGTCAGGCCACCTGGGCGAGTGGTGGAATTGGCAGACACGCTAGGTTCAGGGTCTAGTGCACTTACGTGCATGCGGGTTCAAGTCCCGCCTCGCCCACCAGTCTTCTTGACCGTCCTGCTCGTCTCCGGGAGGTAGCACGCTGTGAGCTTCTTCGAAGACGAACCCCCTGCGCCCCCGGTGCCAAGCGCACGCGACAGCAAGCGCGGGCCTCGCAAGCCCGGCGTCAAGCGCAGCAAGCGCTCGGTGCGTATCCAGCGCCTCATCGTGCTGCTCGTCGCCCTCTTCGTCATCGTCTTCCTGCTCGCACTATGGATACGCAGCTGCACACACAACCGCAAGGTCAGCTCCTACCAGGAGTACCTCTCCTCGGTGCAGAAGGCCGTCGACGCCACAGACCAGGTAGGCAAGACGCTCAAGACCATGGTCACCGATCCCACGTCGTTCACCCGCGACGACCTGCTCAAGGCCCTCGACAAGATGGTGCAGGACCAAGAGGGCGTGGTAGCCCGCGTCCAGGACCTGCAGCCGCCCAAGAGCCTTGAGACCCAGCACGACGTGCTCATCGAGGGTATGCAGGTCCGTGCCCGCGGCATGCGCGCGTGGCGCGACGCCCTCAACGCCGACATCACCGGGCAAGACGCCGGTGTCACCGGCGCCGACCTGGCCGCGCTGGGCGGCTACTTCGTGGGCCCCGAGGCCTACTACGCGGCGCTGTTCTACACGCAGGCGCAGAAGACCATGGCCGACGAGGGCGTCACCAACGTCACGGTGCCTACGGCAGACTTCTACACGCGGGCCGGCCTGTTCACCACGGCCCGCATGAAAGAGATGCTCACCAAGATCGGCAAGTCGGCCAACATCAAGGGCATCCACGGTGTGGCGCTGGTGTCGGTGACGGTGCAGCCCGGCGACAAGAAGCTGCAGAAGGGCAAGCGCAACAACGTCACGGCCACAGCAGACCTCGTCTTCGTGGTCAGCATGCAGAACCAGGGCAACGTGACCGAGAAGGACGTCCCGGTCAGACTCACGCTCGACCCACCCGGCGACGTCAGCCCGCAGACGGTCACGCAGACCATCGGCTCCATCAAGTCGCAGGCCACCAAGAGCGTCCAGTTCGAGGGCCTCACCATCGACTCGTCGGCCATAGGGCGCGTCTCCAAGCTGACGGTCAAGGTGGGTCCGGTGCCGCAGGAGCAGGTCACAGGCAACAACAGCGCCAGCTACAGCCTCGTCCTCCAGCTCTAGGCCCGCCTCCGTGCTGAACAGCAGTGCCCCGTACATCGCCCTTGCGGCGCTCGTGTTGGCCCTCGCTCTGGGAGTCGTCGCGCTGCGTCTCGCCACCCGCCTGCGCGAGATCCAGACGGCCCAGCGAGCACTCCTAGGGCCCCACCAGAAGCGAGATCTCGCGCAGCACGCCCTCGACCTCGAGGAGCAGGTGCGCAACCTGCGCGAGGCGGTCACCATCCTCACCGACGAGGTCGAGCGCTACCGCCACGACCTCGACGCCGCCCTCTCCAACATGGCCATGGTCAGGTTCGACGCCTTCCGCGACACCGGCGGTGAGCAGAGCGTCTCCATGGCACTGCTCGACAACTACCGCAGCGGCCTGGTGGTCAGCGTCATCGTGGCGCGCGAGTTCTCGCGTATCTACGTCAAGTACCTCGACCACGGCATCCCCGACCGCGAGCTCGCGCCCGAGGAGCAAGCGGCCGTAGAGCGTGCCGTTCCACGGCCGCTCGCCCGCGGCGAGGTCAGCCGCACACCCGTCTCCTCCTTCCCACGTGAGGTGCAGCAGGCCATCGCCCAGGCAGTGGAGGCGGAGCGGGCGGCACTGGAGGCAGCGGCCGAGGAGGCTGCCGCCGAGGCGCAGGCACGCGCCCGCCAGATGCAGCTCGGCTTGGACCAAGAGCAGCTCTCGCGCACGCTCGCCGCCGAGCGTCACCCAGATCTCGGCTTCGACTGGGTAGAGCCGACGGCCAGCGACGTCGCTCCGGCCGCCGCGGAGTCTGGCGGCGCTCCCGGCGACCTTGCTCCAGGCACGGCGCGGGCTGCCGGCGCTGCCACCGGTCTCGGTCCGGCCGCCGCGAAGGTCGGCGAGTCCGCGGACGACAGCGACCAGTCGGCAGCCGAGGATCGTCCGGCCGCCGAGGATGTCGGCGAGACCACCGCAGAAGTCGGTGCACAGACGGCGGCCGCAGATGTCAGCGTACAGACGGCGGCCGCAGATGGCGGCGTACAGACGGCGGCCGCAGATGTCAGCGCACACGGGGCCGCCGCGGATGTCAGCGCACGCGGGGCCGCCGCGGATCTCCGCGCAGAGGCGACTGTCGCGGATGCTAGCGAGGCGGCCGCGGATGTCGGCAAGGCGGCAGAAGAGAAACGCGGCGCGGCTGCGCCGCAGGCGCAGCCGCGCGCCCCCGCGCGCGCAGACGACTGGTTAGGAGGTGAGGAGATTGAATTCTGACTCGACCCGTCAGGTCGCCTACCTCGGACCAGAGGGCACCTTTACCGAGGAGGCACTCCTCGCCTCGCTCCCCGATGCCAGTCACTACCCCTTCCCCTATCGCTCGGTCCGCGAGGTCATGGAGGCTGTGCAGCACGGCACGGCAGCTCTAGGCCTGGTCCCCATCGAGAACTCCCTGGAGGGCTCCGTCGCCGTCACACTCGATCTCCTCGCCTTCGGCGACCACGAGCTGCAGATAGTCCGTGAGATCACCCACTCCATCCGCCACCAGCTCATCGTCCGTGAGCCGGTAGAGCTGCGGCACATCAGCAAGGTCATCAGCCACCCGCATGCGTACGGGCAGTGCCGCGAGTTCCTCGACACGCACCTTCCGCACGCCGAGCACGAGCCGGCTAACTCCACCGCCGATGCAGTGCGCCGTGTGAGCCGCGTGGACAGGCCGTGGGCGGCCATCGGCAACCGCCTCGCCGCCGACATGTACGAGTGCGTCATCCTGCGCGACGACATCGAGGACTCGGTAGAGAACCGCACAAGGTTCGTGTACCTCGCCAAGCAGCCGGCCGACCAGCATCAGGACGCCGTCTACAAGACCAGCATCGTCTGCGGCATCGCCCAGGACGAGCCAGGCAGCCTATTGCTCATCCTCTCCGAGTTCGCCTACCGGCATATCAACCTCACAAAGGTCGAGTCCCGCCCCTCCAAGCAAGCCTTGGGGCAGTACATCTTCTTCATCGATCTGGAGGGTCACGCCGAAGACCCGGCTCTGGCCCAGGCCATCAAGTGTCTCTCGTGTAAGCTGCCCTGGCTGCGCGTACTAGGGTCGTACCCCACGTGAGGTGAGCCATGATGGACGCTCTGCACGTCAGCATCGACCGTATGACACCCGACGACCGCAGCACGGTCTTCGCGCTCGCCGAAGAGGTGCTCAAGCCCCTCGCTCAGACGAGCGCGCACGCCGATCTCTTCCGCGAGGAACAGTTCCTGGCGCTCATGGACAGAGCAGAGGTCTGGGTAGCACGTGAACCGGACCCGCCAGGCGAGATCGCC
>CAYMTC010000085.1:0-7517 GCA_964393265.1 uncultured Thermoleophilia bacterium | reverse complement strand
AACAGGTCGAAGGTCAGGTCGAGTGCCCTGGATGGATCGGCGTTGGGGCGGTCTGCCTTGTTGACGACGACGATGGGGCGCAGGCCGAGACGCAGCGCGCGCATGAGGACGTACCGGGTCTGCGGCATAGGGCCCTCGTTGGCGTCCACGAGGAGGAGCACCGAGTCGACCATGCCGAGCACGCGTTCCACTTCTCCTGAGAAGTCGGCGTGGCCCGGCGTGTCGATGATGTTGATGAGGTGCCCGTCCCACTGGACGGTGCAGTGCTTGGAGCGGATGGTGATGCCGCGCTCGCGCTCCAGGGCGTCGCTGTCCATGACGCGCTCCTCGACGCGCGCGTTCTCGCGGAAGACGTGAGCCGCTCGAAAGATGGCGTCGATGAGCGTCGTCTTACCGTGGTCGATGTGGGCGATGATGGCCAGGTTGCGGATGTGGTCTGCAGCGTACACAGCGTGTCTTCCGGCGGTAGAGGGGGACGATGGCGCTCGCTGGGGCAGAACGGGAGGCACCGGCCAGACAGTGTACACCGTTGTCGTGCGCGCGACGTCCCGCCGACGTGGCACTCGGCGCTCGCGAGTGGCAGACAGCGTCCAAGCCGTCTGTTGAGAGCGTGGCGAGTCGTCGGTCGAGGGCTTCGCCGGGCGGCGGTCGGTCGCACCTGCTGCTGTGCGCGGCCGACCACCTGCTGGCCTACGGCCGAGCGCTGCGTCTCAGCGTCCGGCCGCGGCCTCGCGCAGAGTGTTCCACAGGCCGGCTACGTCGGCCTGCTCGGTGGCCTGCGCGCCGATGGAGACGCGGACCATCTGCCGGCCTTTGAGCACGGCCGAAGTGAGGTAGTACTTTCCCGCCCGGTTCACCGCGTCGACGATGCCGAGGTTGTGGATGGCCAGCGCGTCCTCATCGCCGGCGAGCTCGCGGGGTACATGGCGCATGCAGATGGTCTGCAGCGGGACGGGCGCCAGCCGCTCCCAGTGAGGCTCGGCGTCGACCTGCTCCTTGAGCCACTGCGCGTTGCGGAGGTCGCGTCGTATGCGCTCCTGCAGCCCCTGCACCCCGTAGTCTCGGATGAGGAACCAGAGTTTGAGGGCGCGGAACCGGCGACCCAGGGGGATGCCCCAGTCCCGTAGGTTGCGCACCAGGCCGTCCTGCGCGGTACGCAGGTAGCTGGGGTCGGTGCTCATGACCCGGACCAAGTGCTCGGGGTCGCGGACGTAGTAAGCGGAGAGGTCGAAGCCCGTGCCCAGCCACTTGTGGGGGTTGAAGACGAGCGAGTCGGCGTTCTCGATGCCTCGCCAGAGGGTGCGTACCTCGGGGCAGATCATGGCCGTGCCGGCAAGTGCCGCATCCACGTGGAGCCACATGCCGTGTGCCTCGGCGAGTGCGGCGATGCGGTCCACCGGGTCTACCGCGGTGGTCGCGGTAGTGCCCACAGCGGCGACCACTGCACATGGCGTGCGCCCGGCCGCGAGGTCCTCTTCGAGGGCGGCTTGCAGCAGGTCGATGCGCAGCGCGTGCTCTTCGTCGGTGCCTATGAGACGGAGGTTCGCCTCGCCGAAGCCTGCTAGCAGCGTGGCCTTTGGGATCGAGCTGTGCGCCTGGTCTGAGGCGTACACCACGAGTGGCGCCGGCTCGGCCTGCAATCCGGCCCGGTTCTGCGAGAAGCCGCCCGCTCGCTCGCGCGCACACAGCAATGCCGTGAACGTCGCCGTACTCGCTGTGTCGTGGATGACGCCCACGAAGGCGTCGGGCAGCCCGACCATCTCGCGCAACCACTCCATGGCGACGTCCTCTACCTCGGTGGCGGCGGGGCTCGTCTGCCAGCTCATACCTTGGGCGCCTAGCCCCGCGGCCGTGAGGTCGGCCAGCACCGACGTGAGGTCGGTGTTGGAGGGGAAGTAAGCGAAGAACCCGGGATGGTTCCAGTGGGTGATACCCGGAAGGACGACACGCTCCAGGTCGGCGACGATGCCGTCGAGGTCCTCTCCGCGCTGCGGCGGCTTGGCAGGCAGCAGGCGAGCGATGGCACCGGGCTCGACCTGGCTCATGACCGGCAGCTCGGCCATGCGCTCTCGGTAGTCGGCGACCCAATCGATGAGCTGGTGACCGAGCCGGCGGAATTCCTTGCTGTCCATGATAGCCCCCGCAGTCCGCGCGCCGTGTGGCGCCGATGACGATAGCATACCGGTGCTGACAAGCTGAGAGGGGGATGTACGCAGTCGTGAGCGGCGAGCCACCAGGCACGGGGTCCGGGCCGGTAAGCGCTGCCGCCAGGAGATGGGCGGTCCTCTTCGCCTTCCTGCTCGCGTGCTGCGTCTGCGGGTGCGGCGACGGAGGCCGCGGAGGCGTGGACGCCTCGTCGACGGCTTCTCCCTCGCCCACTCCGTCGCCGCCCCGGCCGGCGGCCGTCTACCTTCTGGGTGGGTCGTCGGCACGCGAGTGCATCACGAGCAACCGCAGCCTTGCCCAGCAGGTGACGGAGCTCTACGGCAGCACCGTCACCGTCCAGGACCTGGCGGCCTCGGAGCGCACCTATGCGGACGACCTGCGTCTGCTCGACCGGCTGCCTAGCAAGCGCACCTTCGTGCTCATAGGCGTGAGCGTGGGGCGCTACACCCAGGTGCCTGGACCGTCCACCTCCCCATTGCCGCGGTCCAAGCGTGTCAAGGTCGCGGTCGGGCGCTCTCCGGACGGTCCTCGTCATCGCTACACCGAGGCGGAGGTGCTCTCGCAGAAGAGGAAGGCGGAGCTTGTCACCCACTGGGTCACAGAACGGTACCCCTTCTTCCAGCAGAACTACGCTCGCAACGCCCGGGGACTCGAGACCCTGGTGCGCCGCTGCGTGCGGCTCGGGCTCCACCCAGTCCTCCTGGAGTTGCCGCTGAACGCCGAGGTGGTCAAACAAGCGTTCGCGAAGCCACGAGCACGGTACACGTCGCAGTGTCGTCGGCTCGCCGAGCAGTTCGAGATCCCCTACTGGCAGTGCGTCGACGATCTGCCCCTGCCGAGCACGGACTTCTACGACCTCATGCACTTGGTGGAGCCCGGCAGGCGGGCATGGGAAGGCCTGCTCACCACAAAGCTGGTGGACATGCTGTCGGGGCTGGATGGCGCCGGTTGAGTGGGGGTGAGGCCGTTCGCCCGAGCGCGGCGCGTCGGCCTCCTATCCTGACCGCAGCGAGAGGGTGGTAGACTCACCGGGCAGGCTCTGAGCTAGCGTGGGAGATGGACTTTGAGGAGACTTCGCCGCCTTCTCTGCGTCTGCGGCGTGGTGCTGAGCGTGTCGTCAGCCTTGGCGCTCGGCGTCTCACCAGCGTCGGCATCACTCGAGAGCCGCATCGCAGCGCGCCTGGCGGGGACAGACTGGCATCACGCCTTGCTCGTGGTGCAGACCATCCGCAACGACCCCAGCCACGGTCCGTACATCCTGCTGCTCGGCGGCTCCAGCGCCCGCGAGTGCACCATCAAGGACAACTCGTGGCGAGATGAGATGGCCACGGCCCACGGCTTGGTGACCACCACCTACAACCTGGGTTCGCGCAATCAGACCTTCTACCAAGGCATCCAGCTCATGAACAGGATCCCCAAGGGTACGCCGGTCGTGGTCTTCATCGGACTCAACCTCGGTCGATTCACGATCACCAACTCCGGCACGACCACGCGACTCGACCGCACCAAGGCAAGTCGGCACTCGCAGCACCGCTACACGACCAAACGTGTCCTCACCCTGGCGCAACGACGGGCTCAGGTGAGGCACTGGATGACCTTCAGGTACCCCTACTTCAGACTGCGCTACCGCGCCCGCATGAACGACCTCAAGCGGCTTATCACCGTCTGCAAGAGCCGCGGCTTCCACCCCATCCTGCTGGACCTGCCACGTGACATGAGCGTCATCGGCAGAGCTATGGACAAGCCCATAGGCCGATACTCCCGGACGTCCAAGCTGCTCGCCGCCCGCTACCACATCCCCTACTTCAATTACTCCAACTTCATGCGCTACGCGCACCTCAAACGCAGCGATTTCTTCGACATCGCTCACCTTGTGGAGCCAGGGCGCGTCAAGTGGCAGCGCTTGCTGTCGCGGAAGTGCGCGTGGGCGCTGGGCAGGTACGGCCTCAAGGTCCCGGTCCCCTCGCCTTCACCGTCGCCCTCTCCTTCGCCGTCGCCCTCGCCCTCCCCCGACCCCAGCGCGTCATCGCCGACGCCGCCTCTGTCGTCTGACTCCTCGGCGCGGCAGCCGTCCTCCGGGTCACAGACGCCATCGCCGTCGCCCGTCATCTCGCCTCTCCCATCGCCGTCGCCCGCCAGCTTGCCTGTCCCATCGCCGGGCACCGGTGGGTGAGGTTCATCTCCGCAAGTCCTTCACAGAGAGGAGACCATGTCCGACTGCGCACGCTGCGGCCACCTCGCCTGTCGGAGCGGTGAGCCCGAACGTTACCCGCCCGACTGCCCGAGCCTTGGTGTCAAGGAGCAAGACGTGCTCGATCTGTACGCGGACGAGGATGACGCCATGCTGGTACGCGCGGCGGCTCGCGTCGAGATCCGAGGCTACTGCAAGAAGACCCGCATCGAAGAGATCATGGACTTCGCTCGCGAGTGCGGGTTCCAGCATCTGGGCGTCGCCTTCTGTATCGGACTTCGTCGCGAGGCGGCCGTGGTGGTGCGGGTGCTCGAGGCGAACGGTTTCACCGTGGACTCGGTGCTCTGCAAGAACGGCAGCCTTCCCAAGGAGGCGATAGGCATCGCCGACGCCGACAAGCTGTCGCCGGGGACCTATGAGCCCACGTGCAACCCCATAGGCCAGGCCCGCGCACTTGAGAAGGCTGGCACGCAGTTGAACATCATGCTGGGGCTCTGCGTGGGGCACGACAGCTTGTTCGTGAAGTACTCCGCCGCTCCGGTGACCATACTGGCGGCCAAGGACAGGGTCCTCGGCCACAATCCGCTGGCCGCCGTGTACCTTGCAGACAGCTACTATCGGTCGCGGTTGTTCCCGCCGGAGGCGTCCAAGTGAACTGGCGTGGCGGTGCCATCGGCGCATGTGTGGGCGCAGTGGCTCTCCTCTCGCTGCTGGCCAGCGCCTGCGGCACAGCGGACGATACTCAGCAGCAGCTCGACAAGGCGGTCGAGCAGTACGATGCGGCGCTGCGCGAGGTGGAGCAGCTCGACCTGCGAGACAGCGCGCGCAGCGAGGTCGAGGCAGCCGAACAACGGCTTCAGGCAGCGTGGGAGCAAGTGGAGCGTCGCGCTGGCGAAGCGGGTCATGAGGTGTCTGCTGGCCTCAGCCAGGCACACGACGAGGTCACTCGGGCGCTGAAGGCCGCACGCGCGGGCGCCGAGGAAGGAGCACAGGCCGCCCGCACTGCGGTAGAGACTGCTCTCGACTCCCTGCGCTCCGGATTCGACCGCGTGCTGCAGGACATCGAGGACCTGTTCTAGGCCGCGGAGCGGCCAGCTGACCGTCCTCTTACCACCTTGCTCGCGCCCGGAGGAGACGCCGACCAGAGGGTCTTTCTTTCTTCGTAGACCCTTGACCCGCGAACCGCGGCGTGATACCCCACATTTTGAAAGGGCGATCGCCGGGGCGCGATAGCCTGCGGGGTCTGCCCTAGGTCATCGGGCAAAGGGGGAGGAATGAAGCGATCCACGACGCGACGACGCTGGTTGCTTGCTGGTGTATGCAGCCTGCTGGTCCTGGGACTCGCCAGTGGGGTGGTGAGTGCCGCACTCGCTGCGGACGAGGGTGCCACGAGCACCGGGAAGACGGTCGTCAAGATCGGGTGGATGGCCGAAGTGGACAACATGAATCCACTCATCGGCTGGAGCAACAACGTCTACGAGGTCTACTCCAACGAGTACCTGCTCATCGTCGGCCGGTCCTGGGAGAAGGAGAAGCCGGACGACAAGGGGATCACCAAGACATGGGAGCTCTCCGAGGACGAGTTGGTCTGGACGTGCACCATCAACGAGGGCATGACGTGGCACGATGGTACGCCCATCACCGCCAAGGACGTCGTGTTCACGTACAACTTCATCATCGAGAACGAGATCTCCTCGTACATCGGCTTCCTTCAGGGGATCGACAGGGCCGAGCTGGTCGATGACATGACCTACAAGGTCATCTGTACCGAGCCCAAGGCCAACTTGCTGAATCTCTGGATCCCCTGTCTGCCCGAGCATATCTGGGGTGAGATGACCGCCGAGGAAGCGGGCTCGACGTTCCCCAACGATCCGCCGGTCATCGGCAGCGGGCCGTTCCAGGTAGTCGAGTGGAAGAAGGACCGCTACATGCGCCTGGAGGCCTACGAGGACTTCTTCCTCGGGCCCCCCACGGTCGACGAGGTCATGTTCGTCGTCTACCAGAACGGCGACACTATGGTGCAGGACCTCAAGAGCGGGGCGCTTGACGCCGCCTACCTCTTCCCGCCGGCACAGTTCAAGGAGCTGGCGAACACTGAGGGCGTCGAGGCGATCGAGTACACCTGGTACAACTGGGACTACCTCGGCTTCAACTGCTATGACGGCGATTCCAAGGGTAACCCCATCCTCAAGGACAAGGACTTCCGTGCCGCGCTCGAGTACGCGGTCGATCGCGACAAGCTGGTGCAGGTGGCCTACAACGGTCACGCTTGGCCCGGGTACACCTTCCTGCCGCCGAAGAACTGGCGTGACCCAGACTACTCGTGGGCGCCCAGCGGATCCGAGGTGCGGTCGTTCGATCTGGAGAAGGCCAAGGAGCTCCTCGACCAGGCCGGCTACCGTGACAGTGACGGCGACGGCGTGCGCGAGGACAAGAAGGGCAAGCCCATCAAGCTGCGGCTGTGGGGTCTTGCAGAGGCTCCCGAGTCGCAACGCGCGACGAAGCTCATCGCGGGCTGGTGGAAGAGCGTCGGTGTCGACGTCGTGCTGAGCGTCCAGGACGAGGGCGTGTACTTCGACAAGCTCTGGAACTACGAGGGCGACAAGTACGTCCCTGACTTCGACGTGTACTACTGGAACTGGGACGGCTACGCAGATCCTGGCCAGACGCTGGACTGCTGGACCACGGGCCAGATCGAGGGCTGGAACGAGCAGGGCTGGTCCAACGCCGAGTACGACGAGCTTGACGCCCTGCAGAACCAGGCTATGGACACCACCGAGCGGGCCGAGTACATCCATGAGATGCAGAAGGTGATGTACGAGGACTGCCCGGTCATCGTCACCGTGCATCCGCTCAAGCTGCAGGCCTACCGCACGGACAAGTGGGAGGGCTGGACACGCTGCAACTACGGCAACGGCCCAGCCTTCGCTGCCGCGACCAATCCGTGGGCGTACTACAGCCTGAAGCCGCGTGTCGCAGAAGAGGAGGGCGGCAACACCGGCATCATCATCGGCGTGGTGATCGCCGTCGTCGTGATCCTCGGCGGCGCGGCGGCGTACTTCATGACGCGCACGCGCCGCAAGGACCAGTCGATGGAAGAGTAGGGCGGTCGGCATACGCCTGACCTGCCATAAGGCAGAGTCCACCGCCGCACCACGAC
>CAYMTC010000084.1:2533-7586 GCA_964393265.1 uncultured Thermoleophilia bacterium | reverse complement strand
TGCTCTTCCGATCTCGCTCTCCGGGCGCGCGGGCAAGACGGTGCGCCGCGGCCTGGAGGCTGCGGGCCTGCTGCGTTGGGCACGAGCGCCGCGAGTGGCCTACGACCTGCGTCTGGGACGCTGGACTGCGCGGCGATGAGGACCCAATGGGGATGAGGACGGCGAAGCTGTGAGACTGGTCGTCCTGACGCGCTCGTTCTGCTACCCGCACGGGTATGCATCGGCTGGCAGGGCGCGTCTCGTGGCGCAGGCGCTCACTCTGGCGGGAGCGGAGGTACGAGTCCTGTGCATGCGTGCCGTGGACCGGCCGCCCGGTGCGGGGAACACGGCGGTCCGGGGCGAGCACCAGGGCGTGCGCTTCGAACACACGTGTGGGCGCACGATACGAGCCCAGGGTTTCCTGGGGCGGAGGTGGAGCGAGGCGCGTGGTGTCCTCGTAGCGGCCGCGCGCCTCATCGCCTGGAAGCGTTCGCAGCAGGTGGACGTCGTCTACTTCTGGTGGGGGCACCTGCACTGGCGGCTGGCGCCGTGGTTGTACGTGCGCTTCCTGCGCCTGCTGGGTCTGCCTGTCGTCCTGGAGCTGAACGAGCTGCCTTGGTCGCTGCTTCCGCAGCGCACGCCAGCCGATCGACTGGCCTCGCCCTTGGCGGGTTTCGACGGCGTGCTGGCCATCTCGACCGTGCTGGAACGGTGGGCGGTGGAAGACGCAAGGCGCAGCGGCCGTCGCCTGGCCGTCGCCACCGTTCCCATCCTTGTGGACACCCGCGAGGAACCGGTCGAGAAAAGCGGTGACAAGCCGGCTGCGCGAGCACCGTACGTCCTGCTAGCGGCGTCCATGGCCTACAAGCCCGCCGTGCGTTTCGCTCTCATGGCGATGCAGCAGGTGTGGCAGGAGGTCGCCGACTGTGAGCTCGTGCTGCCCGGAGCGGAGTCGGGCGACCCGGCGGCAGATTGGCTGCTCGACGAGCGCCGCGCCGCCCGGTTGGACGCACGGGTGCGGCTCATGCCCTTCCTCACGCGTGAAGATCTCTTAGCGCAGTACAGGGGGGCGGTCGCCCTGCTCTGTCCGCTGTTCGACGAGCCGCTGTCGCGCGCCCGTTTTCCGACCAAACTCGGCGAGTACCTGGCTAGCGGGCGTCCGGTGGTGGTCAACGCTGTGGGCCCTGTCGCGGACGTGCTGACGGACCGTGTAGACGCGTACGTGTGCGCGGTAGGCGACCCTCGAGCTTATGCGGGGGCCATAGTCACCGCGCATCTGGATCCTGAAGAGGCGGAGCGCATCGGCAGGGCAGGGCGGGAACGTGCCGAACAGGTCTTCGACTACCGACGTCACGCCGAGACCTTGCGTGAGTTGTTCGCTGATGTGACAGTATCGCGCACCGGCAAGTGACAAGCGGGTGCTGAGTCCCGGGTGCTGTCGCCCGAGTCATCTCAAGGCGAGTGGCTGAACGACCGATATCAGGCAGGCTGGGCCGCGTGCGGCCACACGAGCGGACAGGGGTGACCGAGACGATGCAAGGCGCGAAGGTGAACGAGAGCGACGGCGTGCCGCTGCGCGCCTACATGCGCGTCGTCTGGCGCTGGAAGTGGGTCATAGGGTTGCTGGCGCTTCTGGGCGTGGCGGCCGGCATCCTCTACTGGCAGTTCACCGATCCGTCTTATTCGGCGAGCGCGCAGATTATCTACGAGGCGCAGATCGACATCGGTGACCCACTCAATCCTGGTTACTCGAACTACTCGCAGCGCGTCTCGGATCTGGAGACCGTGCCCAGCGTGGTCGGCAGCGCAGAGGTGGGCACACTCGCGCAGGACATCCTTGGTGAGGACTTCCCCACATGGACGTACTCGGTGACGGCCGATTTGGATCCCGGCGTAGACAACACGTACAGCAACGTGGTGGCCATGCGTGCTACCGGGCCGGCCGCCAAGGGTGCTTCCAGAGTGGCCAACGCCTTCGCCGAGGCTTTCATCGCCTGGCGGCGAACGGCTGCACAAGGCCAAGTGGAGGAGGCCATCAAGGCGGTCCGCAACCGCCTTACCGAATACGAGACGCCAGTCGAGCGACAGTCAGCCGAGTACACCACGCTGGTCCAGCGTCTGCAGGACCTGGAGATCCTCAAGGCGTCTGTCACGGGCAACTTCAAGCTCATCACCGCGGCGGGTGTCCCTTCGGAGCCTGTGGCTCCCGACCCTGTGCGGTCCATCGGCATCGGCCTGGCGTTAGGTCTCCTTGGTGGTGTCATCCTCACCTTCGTCCTGGAGCAACTGGACACCAAGATCGTCGAGGAGTCTCAGGTGACGCAGGTGTTCGATCTCCCTGTGCTGGGGCGTATCCCACCGATGCGTCGCAGTAACGGGGACAGCACATTGCTGCTCACGCTGGGTGAACCAGATGGCACGGTCGCTGAGGCCTTCCGACTGCTCCGCAGCAACCTTGACTTCATGAGCGTGGATGCCAAGATCCGCACGCTGCTGATAACGAGTTCGCTGCAGCGTGAAGGCAAGAGCATCAGCTGCTGCAATCTGGCGGTCTCCATGGCGCTGGCCGGCAAGAAGGTGGTGCTCATCGACGGCGACCTCAGGAGCCCACACATCCATTCCTACCTTGGATTGGGTAACGCTGTGGGCCTCTCCAGTGTGATATCTCGGCAAGCGGGGCTACGCGACGCGTTGTTCGGGTTGTCGTTCACGACATGCCGTCCCGGCAGCGCTGAGGGCATGTCGCGAGGAATTCCCACGGGGGTCTCGCGGACGCAGGTGAGGGTGCGCCGTACACCCGATGCGGACGGTCCCATCACGCTCTGGGACACGGAGGAAGACGCCCCGACGTTGTTCGTTCTGCCGGGTGGGCCGGTACCGCCCAATCCGGGCGAGATGGTCTCGTCGGCACGCTTCGGCGACATCATCAAGGAGGTCTCGGCGCAGGCGGACATGGTCGTGGTCGACGCACCAGCGATGCTCGTGGTAGGCGATACTGCGGCCATCGCGGCCAAAGTGGATGGTCTCGTGTACGTCGTCGACCCCAAGCTGGTGCGGCGTCCAGTGCTCGTGGAAGCAGTGCGGCAGTTCGACCAGATGGCGTGCCGGAAGCTGGGTCTCGTGTTGACCAACTCGAAGCCGTCGCGTGGCTCGTATCGCTACCGCTATCGGTACTACAGTCGTAGCGGGTCAGGCGGCGCCGACACCGTCTCTTCCGACTAGCCTCCCTGCCATTGGAGGGTAGTGGCTGATGCAGCAGGGGTCACCCATACGCATCCTCGCCCTGCTTGCCTATCCGCAGATCGACGGTCCGCTGCCCAAGCTGTCTCCGCTGCTGGTGCAGGGGTTGCGTGACCTGGGGTGCGCTGTGCAGGTCACGCACTGGAGCCGGCACACCGAGAACGAAAGCCTCGTCCAGAAGCTCGTGGGGCGTGCCGGCGACGTGCTTGCAGTGCGGGCGGCCCTCAGAGAGGCCGAGCGGCAGGGCCGCCCCATGGACATCATGTACGTGCAGACGACCCACGACGAGGCAGCTCTCACGAGGGACATCCCTCTCCTCCTGGTGACGCGACGTCTAGGCCGTCGACGGGTGCTGCACTTTCATGGCAGCATGTGTGATCAGTTGGAGGAGCCGGGTCGAGAGGTCTTCAAAGCCGTGTCTCGGTGGGAGGTCAAGCACGCCGGGGCGGTGCTCCTGCTGTCTGACGAAGAGCGCCAGCGGTGGAGGTCTTTCTGTGACGGCGCTCGCTTCGAGACGGTGCTCAATCCCTTCGTCCCGTCAGCGCAAGCATTGGCGGCGCCGGCTCGTGTGCCGCTGGTCGACAGACCGCTGGAGTTGCTCTTCGTGGGCCGCATCATCCCGGCCAAGGGAGTGTTCGACCTGGTAGAGGCGGTGGCTGTCGTGCATGCTCGGCGGGCTTGCCACGTCACGGTGGCGGGTGCTGGTAGCTATCAGGGCGCGCTACGGGAGAGGGTGCACGCCCTCGGTCTGGACGAGGTGGTCGATCTCCGGGGCTATGTAGAGCATGCCTCGCTGAGCCATCTTTACGCTGAGGCAGACGCTCTGGTGTTGCCCACGTACTTCGGCGAAGGATTCCCCACGGTCATCTCTGAGGCGATGAGCTACGGCCTGCCGGTGATCACCACGCGCACTCGAGGCGCGGCCGACTTGCTGGAAGACGGTATGACGGTCCTCTTCGTTCCGGCGCACGACCCGGAGGTTCTGGCTGCAGCGATCGACAGACTGGCAGCTGACGAAGCGCTGCGCAGTAGCATGGGGCAGCGCGGACGTGCCAAGGTGCGGGAGTTCGCGCCGAAGGCGGTCCTTGGGCGGTATATCGACGTGTTTCGCAGCCTGTGCGCGGAGGGCGAAGGTGCATCCGCGGAGCACCCAGTAGGCAGAGCACGCATCCTGGACGTCGAGGTGGACGCGGTGAGCTCGTTCCGAGCGACGGCGCAGGTGCTCAAGCTGGCAGCGCAGGTGCGCGGGGAGGGTGACGCAGCGCTACAGGGAGCGGTCCAGGGCGGGACGAGCGGCGGCGCAGGGGCCTACGTGTGCGCCGCCAACGTCCACGTCGTGATGGAGGCGCACGACGACCGGGAGTTCCTGGACGTCGTCCGGGGAGCGGATCTCGTCGTGGCGGACGGGCGGCCTGTGGTGTGGGCGGCGCGTTTGCTCGGCAAGCGAGACGCTCAGCAGACACGTGGTCAGGACTTGATGCTGAGCGTCTGCTCGGCGGCCGCGCGTGCCGGCCGGAAGGTCGGGCTTTATGGGTCGGATGAGCGGACGCTGAAGCGTGCCGTGGCCGAGCTGCAGCGACAGGCTCCGGATCTGGATGTGGCCTACGCGTACTCGCCGCCCTTCCGGCCTCTCAGCGCCGTGGAGGAAACGGCTGTGGTACGAGCAGTCGCCGAGGCGGGCGTTGAGATCCTCTTCGTAGGCCTAGGTTGTCCCAAGCAAGAGCGGTGGATGGCGCAGCACCGTGAGAGCGTGCGCTGCGTGATGCTGGGTGTCGGTGCCGCCTTCGACATGGTCGCCGGTACAGATCGGAAGAGCGTCGTGTAGGGAAAGAGT
>CAYMTC010000084.1:0-2523 GCA_964393265.1 uncultured Thermoleophilia bacterium | reverse complement strand
AGCCGCGGCGGCTTTGGCGTCGCTACCCGCAGACAAACGGCCCCTACCTCCTACTGGTGGCACGCCAGTGGCGACGCCAGCGGCGCGCGGCTGGTTCGAGGGGTATGCGGCAGTGAGAGTCGCAGTCGACTGCGCTGCATTCAAACAAGGGGGCGCCGAGCGCCAGGTACTCGATCTGGGGCGCGGTCTGGCGCAACGCGGTCATCGCGTGCTGCTGATAGTCAACCAGCGCATCGAGGGCTACGTGGACGAGCTCGCGGGGGCACCGTTCGACGCGGTCGAGTTGCGCCGCCGCTCAGGCTACGACGTGAGCACCTTGGGTGCCGTGTACGGTGCTCTGAGAGGATTCCGGCCAGACGTGTGCCTCTGTGTGGAACTCAGCGCCACGCTCTGGGGCCGGCTGGCGGCGGTCGCACAGGGCGTACCCGTGGTCATCGCCGAGCATCTCACGACAAAGGCTGTGGCGCGTCGCCGGCGGGCTGTGAACCGCTTGCTGGCTCCTGCGACGCGAGCCGTGGTGGGCTGTGCACAAGCGCAGGTGCCGTCGCTTGAGGCAGCAGGGAATCGGCGGCGCGCTATCCGTGTGGTACCCAACGGCGTCGACGTGGAGGGGTTCGGACCCGATCAGCCTGCGGGGGCGATGCTGCGCGACAGGTGGGGCATCCCGAGTGGGGCGTTCGTGGTAGCGCACGTGGCGGCGCACCGGCCGGAGAAGCGCTTCGACCGCTTCGTGACCGCCCTGGAACGACTCAGCGCTGAGCGCCCGGCCGCGTGCGTATGGGGTGTGTCGGCCGGCGGCGGCCCGTTACTGGAGGATGATCGACGTCTAGCGGAGTCGAGCGGCGTTGCGGGCCACATGGTCGTGCTGGGCCCCTGCGATGACGTGCACGCGGTGTATGCCGCTGCGGACGTGGTGGTGCTGGTCTCGGACGACATCGAGAGCTTCCCGCAGGTCTTCCTGGAGGGGCAAGCCTGTGCGTTGCCTGTCGTTGGCATGGATGTCGGGGGGGTGCGGGAGACCGTGCTGCCGGGTAGCACGGGTCTGCTTGTGCCCGACGGGGACATCGAGGGCCTTTGCGATGGTCTAGCAAGCCTGCTGGACGATGAGGAACGCCGCCGTGGCATGGGGGCGGCGGGCCGCGAGTTCGTGGCGATGCGCTACTCCATCGCCGCGATGGTGCAGTCGTACGAGCGGATCTTGCAGGCGGCGGCCCGAGGCGACTCGCCGCAGGTCGTGGAGCAGGTGTGGCCGGCGCCGCGGCGTGACGCCTTGCCAGACGAGGAGGACGTGCCGGGGAAAGCTCAGACTGGTGACCAGGGCCCGTCGGCCGCTGCGGACGCCGATGCTGAGGGCGCAGCACCCACGGTCTCCATCGTCATGGCGACGTACCAACGAGCGAGCACTCTACCGAGGGCTATCGACAGCGTGCTCGCTCAGACACACCAGCAGTGGGAACTCATCGTCGTCGACGACGGTTCCACGGATGAGACGCCACAGGTCCTAGAACGGTACCAGGACCCGCGCATCCGCATACTGCGGCTACCGGAGAACCAGGGCGTGTGCGCGGCTCGCAACGCCGCGTTAGACGTGATGCGCGGTGCCTGGTTCACACTCCTGGACAGCGACGATGAGTTGTTCCCCGAGGCGTTGTCGACGCTGCTAGCGGTGCCGCCGCGCGTCGATCCCAGCATCAATGCGGTGACCTGCAACTGCATCGACTCACAGACGGGCTTGTTCAGCGGCGTGGGCCTCGAACACGATCAGTACGTGGATCTGGGTACCGAGGTGCAGTCGATGAGCGGCGAGCACTGGGGCATCACCCGCCGGGACGTGCTCGGGGATCTACGGTTCGCCACGGACGTGCCTGGAGGCGAGGACGTCCTGTTCTACCGACTGAGCGCACGTGCTCGGCGATACTACGTGCACACGGCGCTGCGTGTGTGGCACACGGAAGACGGGGGCCGGCTCACCTCGCGTGACACGACGGACGACCTGACCAAACGAGGACAGCTGTACCTGGCACTGGCCGGCCATGCCGAGTACGTACGCCTGCTGCGGCGGTACAGCCCGCGCAAGTACGCGCAGTTGGCCTTCAACGTGGCCCTGGCGCATCTAGGTGCTGGGGAACTCGAGGCGGCGCTTCCCTGGTACAGGGAGCTGCGCGTCGTGGGGTCCACTGGTCAGGTGGTGTTCATCCGCTGTGGCTTGCTTCTTGGCGCCCGATGGACCCGGTCGGCGTTCGTCGTAGCCAGCTGGCTGCGCGGGTTGCGTCGCTGAGGGTCAGTGGCGGGAGGCTGGCCGCGTGTCAGGATCTCGAGCTGTACAGCGCCGCGTGCGCACGTGGGGCCGGCTGCCTTGTAGCCGTGCTCGGTAGCTGCTGAGCGGAGGGCCTCGAGGGCGCTGGCCCGGGCCTGCGCGGCGGCGCCACGGGCAACCGAGAGCCACAGCACCGTGCGCGGACGGATGTGTATCTTGCTCCCCTGAATCTTGAAGCCACCATTACGACATGCTCATCATGAGCA
>CAYMTC010000083.1:0-7611 GCA_964393265.1 uncultured Thermoleophilia bacterium | reverse complement strand
GTGCTCCGCGAGTCGCCGATGTATCAGTCGGCGCTCGCTCGGCGGCGTGCGCCGCACTGCGACAAGGGCTACGTGCTGCTCAAGGACGCGAGTGGGCGGTACACGCAGTGCCCCGCCCGCCGAGACAATGAGCACTTCTTCTGCATCTGCAACGGGCTCCTCAGCTCGGCAGGCATGGGCGGCGCGGAGGAGCCGCTCTACACAGCGGGCGCCAGCGCCTGGAGGGTGGACCGCATCCTGCCCGTGCAGGAGCTGATGGCTGAGCTCGCCGCGGCGTGACCTGCGCAAGCCCAGGCAGCCGGGCGGTGGGGCATCCGTATCCGCGCCCGATGCGGACTCACGCCGCCGAGCTTCTGTTCCTCCCCTGTCCCGCCTCAGGCGAGTCGCACGTTGACGGCCTGAGGGCCCTTCTGGCCTTGCTGTACCTCGAACTCCACATTCTGGCTCTCGTCGAGACGGCTGACGCCAGAGGCTAGGTCGTTGCTATGCACGAAGACGTCCTTCTCACCCTCGCGGGCGATGAAGCCGTAACCCTTCTGAGCGTTGAACCACTTGACTGTACCCTTGGCCATGTCCACTCCCTGTCTCCTCAGCGCGCCCACGACAGCGCGCCGTCGCGGTATCCTGCCCGTATACCGTTTGGTGGGCCTGCGGTCTCTGCCGCCCAGCTCACCCTTGCTAAGTGTGTCCCTGGTGCCGCCCGCCAAGCGCACCCCGATATGACGTTCGATGGCCCTGAGTGCAGGCTTGTCATCGTCGGTGCAGAGTGTCACGGCCTCACCAGACGAACCCGCTCGCGCGGTGCGTCCGATACGATGCACGTAGTCTTCGGCGCAGACCGGCATGTCGAAGTTGATGACGTGGGTGATGCCATCGACGTCGATGCCACGGGCCACGATGTCGGTGGCCACGAGCAACCTGATCGCCCCCTGGCGAAAGCCGTGGAGCGTCCTCTCCCGTTGCGCCTGAGAGCGATCACCGTGGATAGCAGCACAGGCGATCCCGGCGTGGCTCAGGCTGCGCGCCAGGCGATCGGCGCGGCGCCGTGTGCGAGCGAAGACCAGTGTGCACTGCGGCTCATGCCGATGAAGGTAGTCCACTAGCTGGTCCAGCTTGTCGGCCCCCGCTACAGGCAACACGCTCTGCGCCACGTTCGCCGCCGGGGAGCCGCTGCCCTTGACTTCCACGAAGACGGGGTCGCGCAACGTGTCCTCGATCACGGTCAGCACATCACCGGTCATGGTGGCGGAGAAGAAGAGGCTCTGGCGATGGGGCGGGACGGCCTCGCTGATACGCTTGATGTCCGGCCAGAAGCCCATGTCAAGCATTCGGTCGGCCTCGTCGAGGACCAGGGTGCCGATGTGACCGAGCGCCACGTCGCCCCGACGGAGCATGTCGAGCAAGCGCCCGGGCGTGGCGATAAGCAGGTCGACGCCGGCCCGCACCCGGCGTGCTTGGGTCTGGTAGGCAACGCCCCCGTAGACAGCCAGTGCGCGTTGCCCGGTCTTGCCCGCAAGAGTCACAGCCGCGGCCTGGATCTGTGCGGCCAGCTCGCGAGTAGGGGTGACGACGAGCGCCCGGGGTCCCCCACAAGGGCTCTCCGCAGCCAGCGTCTGCAGAATCGGGAGAAGGAAGGCAGCCGTCTTGCCGGTGCCGGTCTGCGCGCAGCCGACCACGTCACGACCCTGCAGCACGAGCGGAATAGCCTGCTCCTGGATAGGGGTCGGCTGACGATAGCCGGCGGCGTACACCCCGTGCAGGACGGGGCCACGCAGGCCGAGGTCTGCAAACATGTCAGCGTGTGCCGTCCTGGGTTGAAGGCAAGGCTGCTCGGGCACGATACGACGCTGTGCCAGACGGTCTGTGTGTTGAATGGTCTGTGTCAAAGAGACTCTCTCTCACGATGGAATGGACACCACGTACGTGGACCATGATGACCCTCGGCTGCAGCCCAGCACGGACAGCAGTCGATGAGGCGTCGGTCATGGGTACACGCGCACGCTCATCCGGTGGGGTGCCCTCGGGGTGAGGGCGGATACGATCAGGACAGTGTTCGCTTCCTCAGAATCTGTCCGGTCGCGCACAGGATCCTGGAGTCGTTGCGGGGGAGGACTCTCGCCGCCATGGGCAAGACGATGATACCGGCTCCTCACTAAGAAGATAGAGAATAGCGGCATCTGTCGCGCTTGGCAACCCGCCTTCGGGGAACACCTAGCGGCCGCCCTCTTCACGCACAGTCGCATCCCTGAGATAGTTGGCCACGACCTACGGGGAAGGAGCGGGCAGATGACCGACGAGCAGCAACCGCGACCGTCCATCAAGCCACTGAAAGACGGGCCCTTCGAAGTCAGTGACCTGGAGCGGTTCACCAACTCCCGCGGCGATCCCATCGACACCGAGCCGGTCATGTACCTGTGCCGCTGCGGCCACTCGCACGCCAAGCCCTTCTGCGACAACACCCACGAGGCGGTCGGCTTTCGCGGGGACAAAGAGCCGGACCGGGTGCGGGACCGGCGCGACGACTACGACGGCGCCGGCATCGCTATCCACGACAACCGTGGCATCTGCTCGCATGCCGGCCTCTGCACCGACTGCTTGCCGGAGGTCTTCGGGCGCGGCGAGCCGTGGATCGATGCCGACGGCGCGCCTCCCGACCGCGTTGCTGAGATCATCGACGCCTGTCCATCGGGAGCGCTCGCTTATACGCGCGACGGCGTCGAGCACCGCGACCACGATGTCCCCCCGGAGATGCAGGTCTCACGCGACGGGCCCTACTGCGTCCGCGGCGGCGTGGAGTTGGTGGGCGAGGACCTCGGCGACGGCGCCTCGCCCGAGCACTACACGCTCTGCCGCTGCGGGCAGTCGAAGAACAAGCCCCGCTGCGACGGTTCCCACTGGTACGCCGACTTCCACGACGACGAGGCACGCACCATCGCCGCCGCGCACCGCCGGCGTGAGCAACGAGAGCCGGAGTGGTCGAGGGTGGCGGGGCCAGGCGAGCCGGCGCCGGGCGAGAAGATCACAGCGCGGCTCGGCGAGCACACAGTCATAGTCAGCCGCGTCGGCGATACTGTCGGCGCCATCGCTGCCGTGTGCCCACACCAGGGCGGGCCGCTCCACGAAGGCAGCCTCGAGGACGGTGTCATCCGCTGCCCGTGGCACGGCCACGCCTTCGACGCGCTCACCGGGCGGGCGCACGGCGCCGACCACGACGTGCCCGCCTTCGACGTCGAAGAACGAGACGATGGTGTCTACGTGAAGATCGAACTGCCGGCCCGGTCCGAGTGGACGGTGAGCCACGTGGTGGCCGAATCGATGGTCGCCTGGGGGATCCGCCACGTGTTCGGTATGGTGGGCCACTCGAATCTGGGGCTGGCCGATGCGATCCGCGTGCAGGAGGAGCGCGGCGCCCTCACGTACATCGGTATCCGTCATGAGGGTGCGGCAGCGTGCGCGTGTTCCGGCTACGCCAAAGCATCCGGCAGGCCGGCCGCCTGCCTCTCCATCGCCGGCCCCGGTGCCACCAACCTGCTCACCGGCCTTTGGGACGCCAAGATGGACCGCGCCCCCGTCCTCGCGCTGACCGGCCAGGTGCAGACGCAGGTGCTTGGCCCCGGCGCCTTTCAGGACATCGACTTGCCGGCCGCCTTCGAAGCCGTCTCCGCCTTCAGCCAGACGATGCTCACCGACTCCGACTGGCCGCAGTTGGTCTCGCTCGCCCTCAAGCACGCGGTCGTCGAGCGCGACGTGGCCCACCTCATCTTCCCCGACGAGGTCCAGACCCACGATGCTGGCTCGGTGGGGCCGTCATCGCCCGACGGACGCCTGGCAGCGATCGAGGTGGCGCCGTCCGACCGAGACGTCTCGCTGGCGCTGTATCGCATCCGGCGAGCGAGGCGGCCGCTGATCATCGCCGGGTTCGGCGCCCGTGAGGCCATGCCAGAGATCCTCGCCCTCACCGAGACACTGCGCTGTCCGGTGGCCACCACGTTCAAGGCCAAGGGTCAGATGCCCGATGACCATCCGCTGGCCGCCGGCGTGCTGGGGCGCAGCGGCACACCGATCGCCAGCGGCCTCATGAACGACGCCGACCTGCTCGTGGTCTTCGGTTCCTCGTTCTCGCAGCACACCGGCATAGACGCCAGCAAGCCCATCATCCAAGTCGACTTCGACCGAATGGCGCTGGGTCGCTTCCATCCGGTCGCCCAGCCGCTGTGGGGCGAGATCGGCGTCACCATCCGCCTGCTGCGCGAGCGGCTCGCAGGGTACGCCCCCACAGACCAGCGCGCCGAGGTGGCAGCAGCGTGGGCTTCATGGCGGGCCGAGAAGGCGCGCCGGGCGGCCCTCGACAATCGTCACGGACTCGCCTCCGCCTACGTGTTCGCGGTGCTGTCCGAGACACTGCCGGAGGACGCAGTCATCGCCGTCGATGTGGGCGACAACACCTACTCCTTCGGCCGCTACTTCGAGGCCCGCCGACAGCGGGTGATCATGTCCGGCTACCTGGGCTCCATCGGCTTCAGCTTCCCGGCGGCCATGGGCGCTCGTATGGCGCTACCGGACCGGGCAGTGGTCTCCATCGGCGGCGACGGCGGGTTCGGGCAGTACATGGGCGAGCTGACCACCGCTGTGAAGTACCACATGGACATGACGCACATCCTGCTCAACAACGGCGAGCTGGCCAAGATCACCAAGGAGCAGCGCGCCGAGGGCCATCCCGTCTGGCACACGAGCCTCCAGAACCCGTCGTTCGCAGAGTACGCGAGGGAGTGCGGCGCCTACGGTGCGCGGGTGACCGAACGGGACGAGCTGGCCAGCGCCGTCGCAGCCGCCCTGGCCCACGAGGGTCCGGCGCTCGTCGAGATCATGACCGACCCGGAGCTGGTGTGACCCAGGGCTACGACAACGCCCCGCTGCTGTGATGCGCCATCAGGGACAGTCCGAGCGCCTTCACGGCGTCCACACGAACCCGTGATTGCTGCCGACGCCCGCGCTGGCGACACCTGTGCTTGCGCCGCCTGTGCTGCCGACACCTGGTCACAGACCGTGAGGACGCTCGTCCGCTCCGGCAGCGCCACGCCTGTCCACCACACTTCCATCTGCGAGGAGTAGACTCTCGCTCGCCGAGGCTCTGCATGTGATCGTCGGAGTCGCGGTAAGAGGCGTCTGCCTCCGGCCGTGACCTGACGACGGCGTGGTGCGGTTGCTGGAGGCTCGGGTCGGCCACCGCAGTGCCGACACCAGCGACGGCGGCTTGGAGCGGCGCGTCAAGGCGTCGCCCCTCCGCGATGATCCGCGTAAGGAGGCCTCCGTGATCCCGGCATCCCGGTCCTGCGGCCCGAAGCCGCGGTCTCACCATGCCACCACCGCCGCCACTCGGCCACGCCGCGACACGTTCCTTGTGCCCCTCTTAGTGAGCCGGCTTGCTCTCGCCGCAGCGCTCGTCGTTCTCGCCGTCGCGGCGCTGGGCCCCGCGACCGCGCTCGCCGAAGACCCCTTCCGCGTCCAATCACAGATCGAGGATCGTGCCGGCATGCTCCAGGAACGGTACGACGAGGTCGCACAAGCACTCGACGACCTGCAGGCGCAGGAGCGTGTGCAACTGTGGCTCGTCTACGTCGACACGTTCTCGGGCCTCGGCGCCGAGGAGTGGGCCTACGAGACCGCCATCGAGAGCGACCTCGGGTTGCGCGACGTCCTCCTCGCAGTGGCGGTCGAGGACCGCGCCTACGCCTACTCGGTGGACGATGGCTTCCCACTCACGCAGGGTCAGATGGACGAGGTCATGACCGTCGCGGTCGAGCCCGCCCTCTCGGAGAATGACTGGGCCAGCGCCGCCGTTGGCGCAGCCGACGGTATGGCACAGGCACTGAGTGGCGAGACGATCACCACACCCGCCATCGAGCCGGGCGAGGCCGTGGGCGGCGGCGGCTCGTGGGGACTCGTGATCGGCCTAGTCGCGCTGCTTGTCGTCATCGTCGCTGTCGTCTGGGCGTTGGCGCGGCGTCGGCGGTCGCGGGGCGCCGGCGGTGCGGCCACGACGGGCGCCGCACCGGCGATGACGCTCGAAGAGCTGCGCCAACAGGCCGGCTCTCAGCTCGTGGAGACCGACGATGCCCTCAAGACGAGCACCCAGGAGCTCGGCTTCGCTGTGGCTCAGTTCGGCGACGAGCCCGCAGCGCCGTTCGCGCAGGCGGTGGACGCAGCCAAGCACCACCTTGAGGAGGCCTTCAAGCTGCACCAAGAGGCTGGCCGCAGCGACGACGACCAGCGACAGCGTGAGCTCCTCACCGCCGTGCTCGAACACACCGCGGCAGCCAACGAGAAGCTCGACGAGCAGGCAGAGCGCTTCGACAGGTTGCGCGACCTCGAGCAGAACGCCCCTCAGGTCCTCGCGACAGTCGAGCGGCAGGCGACCGACCTCGAAGCCCGTCTTCCCGCGGCCAAGCAAGAGTTCGAGGGTCTTGCAGCAACGTACGCTCCCACGGCGCTGGCCGCGGTCGCCGACAACGTCGACGAGGCCACCTCGCGCATCGCGTTCGCACGCCAGCAGCTACAGGCAGGCCGTGAAGACCTCGAGAACGAGCGCCGCGGCGAGGCCGCCGTGGCCGCCGACGCCGCGCAGGAGGCCGGCGCCCAAGCTACAGCGCTGCTCGACGCCATCGGCCGCCTTGGTCACGACCTCGGCGAGGCCCAGACCCACATCTCGGCGGCGATCGCCGAGACACGCCGTGACATCGTCGAGGCGCAGGCGGCCGGCGCCGCAGCTTCGCTGGTCCCGCTCATCGCGGCGGCAGAGGCGGCGGTGGCCGCCGCCGACGACTCAGCGAGTCCTACGGGAGGCCGCGATCCGCTGGGCGCACTGCGCCACGTGGAGGAGGCCGACGCGGCCCTCGAGAAGGCACTGGGACAGGTGCGGGATGCTCAAGCGCAGCGCGCGAAGGCGGCTGCGGCTCTCGAGCGCACCATCGCCGCCGCCCGTGCCGAGATCGCCGCCGCGGCCGACTACATCACGACCCATCGCGGTGGCGTCGGCGGCGAATCGCGCGCAGCGCTCGCTGACGCGCAGCGCCAGCTTGACCAGGCCGTGGCGCTAGGCGCCACCGACCCGGTGACGGCGCTGCGTCACGCATCGCACGCCCACGAGCTCGCCAGCGGGGCGCTGAGCACCGCACGGGCCGATGCCCGCGGTGCTGCGACCATGCCCGGCATGTCGGGAAGAGGCGGCGGACTCGGCGACATCGGCAGCGCTATCATCGGCGGCCTCATAGTGAGCGGCCTGTCGGGAGGCGGAGGCTCCTCCCGGCGGCCGTCGTCGGGCAGTCCGGGCACACGTATGCGCCGCAGCGGGGGCAGCTCCTTTGGGCGGCCGTCGTTCGGCGGTTCCGGCACCCGCATGCGCCGCGGCGGCGGCGGACGCTTCTAGACGAGAGGTCAGCGGCGCACGGCTCCACGACGGGCCACGACAATGGGCAGCGACACACGAGGAGGCAGACAATGGCACAGCAGTCCATCTTCGGGCGCATCGCGCAGCTCGCGCGGGCCAACATCAATGCCCTGATCGACAGATCGGAAGAGCGTCGTGTAGGGAAAGAGTGTAGGATAGGGTGT
>CAYMTC010000082.1:4999-7742 GCA_964393265.1 uncultured Thermoleophilia bacterium | reverse complement strand
ACACCCTATCCTACACTCTTTCCCTACACGACGCTCTTCCGATCTGCCTCAGCCGCGCCGCGCTTGGTCAGAGACTGAGGCCTCCTGACTGCATGAGGTCGTTCATCATCTGCTCGAACGGCTGAGCGCTTGCGGGCGGCTCCACAGTGAAGTCCTGGTTGAACTCGCTCATGCCCATCATCAGCGAGAAATCGACGGAGTCCACGCCCTCGGCGCCCTCACGGTCCTCGGCCGGCAGAGCAGCCATGTCCATCATGGCGCTGGCGGTCATCTTGTAGAGGTAGAAGTCATCCTTGCCGACCCACCAGTCGATCTTGACGTCCTTGACGGCCGTCTTGAGGATCTCGACTGCCTTCTGGACATCTTCCGGGTCAGCGCTCTCTGTACCGCCGCCCACCAGCGAGCCCAGCCCAGAGGCCGAATTGGCGAGCTTTGAGATGTCGGTGGCGACCTTCTCCATGTCGACGGCCTGCGAGACGTGGTACGTACTGACGCCGTTTACGTCTTCCTCGCCGACCACGGTGTACTCAGCCGCCCATGTGTTGGGGTCGATGCCGAGCTGCTTGTACATGTCCGTGAGTTTCTGCTGATCTGCCTCAGCGGCCGGCGAGGCACCAGTCATGCTCTCGGCCATGTCCTTGGGGATCTCGTACCACTGCTCCATGAAGCTGAGGTACACCTTCTCGGCGTCCATCTTCATGCCGATATCGAAGCTCTGGCCCATGGCCTTGGCCGCCAACGTCATGTCGAGCTTCTGCGGCTCGTTGCCGACCTTGCCGTCGGCCTTCACGGTGATGGGGGAGGAGAGCAGCTGCTTGGTCTGCTCGTCGGTGACCTGCGAGGCGTCACCCTGGACGGTCATGGAGAGATCCATCGTGAAGGCGGCACTCGCGATATCCGCCATAGCGGCGTTGCTCTTGGCGATAATGTCCTGCGCCGTCAGTTCCGCGGCACCACTGCCACCGCCGCCATCACCGCTGTCCCCTGAGTCGCCACAGCCGGCGGCCGCCACGGCCGCCAACATGAGTAGCGCCAGCAGGAGGCCCACCCATCTGCGCATATCGTTCCCCTTTCGCCTTGGAGCGAGCACGATGTGCCCGTTTGAACCCTGATGGCCGCGCGGACGCGGCGCTCCTCTACATTCTCGCACGAACGGCTGAGACCTACACCAGCTATGGCATGAGTCGTAGCCGCAGCGGCACTGCACCTGGCCCGAGCACAGGCGCAGTCGACCGACCGGCTCTACCCGCGCGGAGAGACCACCACCGACCGGTTAGGCTCCTGGCCCTCGGACGCGGTCTGTACCTTTGGGTGGTCCTTGAGCCGGAGGTGGACCACCTTACGCTCGGCCGCGGACATGGGCTTCAGCACGATCGCCTCACGGTCGCGCGCCACCCTTTGAGCAGCGCGATCGGCGACGGCGTGCAGTGATGCCTCACGCCGCTCGCGGTAGCCCTCTGCGTCCACGACGACGCGGCGCCGGCGGTCTCGGCGACGGTTCACGGCGATGGCGGCCACATACTGCACCGCGTCTATGGTCTGACCGTGGCGACCTATGAGGATGCCTAGGTCGGGACCCGCCATATCGGCGCTGACGCTGTCGCCGTCATCGTGCACCTCGACGGTGGCTTCGAGACCCATGCGCGTGACCAATCCAGTGAGGAAGTCGTCCAAGTCGCGGGCAGCGGGCGGCAGATCTGCGTCGGCCGGTTCCACGCTGGGCCGCACGCGCGCCTCGACCTGAGGCTGCGTGCGGCCACGGCCGAACAAGCCGCCACGCGCTCCCTCGTCGATGACCACGAAGTCGATGTGATCCTCGTTGACCCACGGGACGATCTTGCGCAGCTGGGTGACCGCGTTACGCTTGGCCGCCTCCACGGTAGCACCGGTGGCCACGGTCGAGAAGTCTGGCTCCTCTAGCTCTTCCTCGCCGTCTTCGGGGCTCACGAGTGAGTCGTCTAGCAGTGACTCGTCGTAAGGATCGTCACGCTGTCCTGCGAGCATCTCGCTGTCCACTTCATCGTGCATGGTCAAGCCCCGTCTCCCAGCAGTGGGCCGTCTGCGCGCGATTTGGGCGCCTGCGCCTTGCCCTGCTTGGGCTTAGCCGGGCGCTTGGCAGACGCAGGACGTTTGGCGACCGGCTTACCTGTCCGCTCATCGGCAGGCCGCGCGCGCTTCTTGCCGCGCCCCTGCCCCGAGCCAGCTTGCTGCGAACGCCCGCCGGCCTGCGTCGACGCCGCTCCCCCAGCTTGGCGCCTACCCGCAGCAGGCTTGCCCGAAGAGTCGGCCGACCGCGGCCGGCCGACCCCTTCGTCCGCCGCGCGACTCCCCTGCTTCTTGGCAGGTCGCTCTCCGGAAGGTCGCGCGCCGCCCTTGCCCGCCGCCCGCTGCTGCGGGTCTCTCTTGCCCGCCGCACGCTGCGCTCCAGAGGCTGACCGACGAGGTGCCGTGCCGGCTGGTGCTCCGCCCCTCCTGACCTCGGCCTGCTCCTGCGCGCGATTCATGGCCTGCATGAACCTGCTCTCCTTGCGCGTGGACGGGTCGACCGGCTTGGGCGGATGCTTCTTGACGAGGTACTTGATGGTGGCCTGCTGGCCGATGCTCCACAGGTTAGTGGTGATCCAGTAGACGAACAAGCCCGACGGGAAGCTGCGGAGGACGAACACGAAGATGAGCGGCATGGCCCGCATCATCCACTTCTGCTGCGCCGGCGACTCGGGCGTGAGCATGAGCTCTGTGGAGA
>CAYMTC010000082.1:0-4989 GCA_964393265.1 uncultured Thermoleophilia bacterium | reverse complement strand
TGTGGAGACCAACTGCGACGCAACGTAGACGATCAGCAGGATGTAGTAGGGGTCTGGACTGCCGAGCGTGAACCAGAGGAAGGTGGCACCCTGCAGAGCTTCTTCACCGCGAATGGCGTAGTACAGAGAGATGAAGATGGGCAGTTGCAAAAGAAGCGGCAAGCACGAGGCGAACGGGTTGACCCGGTGCTCTTGGTAGAGCTTCATGGTCTCCTGCTGCAGCCGCTGCTTGTCGCCCTTGTACTTGCGCTGCAGCTCCTTGATCTTGGGCTGCAGCGCCTGCATGTTCTGCGCCGAGCGGAACTGCTTCCACGTGAGCGGGAAGATGAGGATACGCACGATGATCGTGAGCAGGATGATCGCGATACCCCAGTTGTTCGTCCAGCTCTCGAGCCAAGCGAGCACACCCTGCAGGAGATCAAGTACGGGACTGAAGAAGTCGCCGATGGGGTTCAGGGCCACGATGACATCGGGCAGCAGCTCGTTCACATCACACTCGCTTGGGTGGGACGGGGTCCAGACCGCCGTCGCTCAGTGGATTACAGCGCAGTACGCGCCAGCCGGCGAGAAGCAAGCCTCGCCAGGGCCCGTAGGCACGGAGGGCGTCGACCGCGTAGTGAGAGCACGTAGGGTAGTACTTGCAGCGTTGCGGCAGGAGGGGTGAGACGAACCTCTGGTAGCCGTGGATCACCGCGATGAGGAGTCTACTCACGGGTGTCACCCGCCTGCCCGGCGTCAAGCAGCTGGGCGCGTTCCAGCACCTCGGCGAGCGCATGGTGCACCAGCCGTTTCTCACCGCGGGCTTGACGCTCGGCCAACTCGCTCAGCGCCGGCCGCGCGATCAGCACGTAGTCATAGCTGCTGGGTACCAACGATCCCACCTCGCAGAAAGCCTCACGTAGCAGGCGCTTGATCCGATTGCGGGCGACCGCACCACCAACCTTCTTCGAGACCGACAGCCCAAGACGGGGCTCTTCCGCCACCGTACCAGGCGCACGTTCAAAGTAGTAGAGAACGAGGAACCGTGATGCTGTCGACTTGCCCTGGCGGTAGATCCGCTGGAACTCGGCGGAGCGGGACAGGCGGGACCGCTTAGCTGCCATCCGCGTCTACGCGGTGAGGCGCTTGCGGCCCTTTCGACGGCGGTTCTGAACGACCGCACGCCCCGCGCGCGTGCTCATGCGCTTACGAAAGCCGTGTTTCTTGGCGCGCTTGCGGGTGTTGGGTTGATAGGTCCTCTTCACAGCGTCCTCGCTACATTGTGACTCATCAGCCGGTGAAGTATAGCGACGCGCTCCCCGACTCGCAACGCGAGCCTACTATGCGCCCCCACATATCAACGAGCACGCTAAGTCTCAGCGCCGATCAGCCGATACCATTCATCGAGATGATGCTCAAGGGTTCCATACGCCGGTTCCGCCTCGCGGACATCCTACAGTTCCTCGCCCAAGAGGAGGCCACCGGCGTGCTCGAGGTCCGCGACTTCGAGGAGTACGGCTTCATCTACCTGGTGAGCGGCCGGGTCGAAGGGATCTCGCTGCCCATCACCGATGAGAAGCTGGGCAGCCGCTTGGTCCGCGCCGGCTGCCTGTCCGAGCAGCAGCTCGCCGAGGTACTCCTCGAACACGGGTCGCTGTCGCGTGAGCAGAAGAAGCGCAAGCCGCTGGGGCAGCTTCTCGTCGAACGGGGTCTGCTCGCGGAGAAGACCGTGCACGACATCATGGCCAAGCAGACCCTCGACCAAGTCTTCGAGCTTGCGCACTGGCAGAACGGGCAGTTCATCTACGATGAGCCGGACGAGATGCCGACGTTCACCGTCAAACTGCAGGGGGATGTGCAGGAGCTGCTGCTGGACGCCTACCGGCGCATAGATGAAGGCGAGCGGGCACGTAAGGCTGAACTGGGCGTGGAGTGCGAGATCTGCTTCGCATGCCCGGCGATGGACACGTGCACAGACGAGATACGGGCCAAGTACCTCAAAGCGGATCACTGCCTGTGGCGCGATCTGGCAGCTCTCTTGGACGAGCAGCAGGACCTCTTGCGAGACGCGCGCAACCTCTATAGATCACGGGCCGGCGACGCGGGACCCGAGCTGCGCGCCCTCGCAGACGGCGGCGTGCTTTCCGGAGACCCAGCTCGGGACAAGAGCGGGCGGCCTGAACTGGAGTGAACGCGGTCGGGTGCGCTTGCCACCGTCGTGGCAGTGTGCCAACCTGCGGCCGACTTGGACTGACGCCCACGCCGGTGTACGGCTCGGCCGACGTTCTGCAGAGCAGGCGTCGCCGGACCGTTGCCCCGCCCGCGCCTGCCGCACCCACAGGGAGAGGTGACCACTGTGACCCCGCACGACCACACGGACGCGCGCGCCGTCCATACGGGCTCCGACGAGCGTGAGAGGCAGACGGCCGCGACGGCGACAGACAGCGACCGTCTGCGCCGCGACCCCGTCACGGGTGCCTGGAGCATCGTGGCCTCAGAACGCCGCCAGCGACCTCATGGTCGCCGTGCCGATGGGTGCCCGTTCTGCGCTGGGAACGAGGTGCTCACGCCTCCCGAGGTCGACGCGGTGCGCGCTCCCGGAAGCCTTCCCGACGGCCCCGGCTGGAGGGTCCGCGTCGTGCCAAACAGGTACCCTGCGGTGCCTGGGGCTCATGAGGTCGTCGTACACTCGCCGCACCACGATCGCGACCTGGAGCGGCTTGGTGTAGACGATGTCACCGCCGTCATCGAGATCTACGCTCGCCGCATCGCCGCGCACCTCGACGACGGTGCCCGAGCAGTCACCGTGGTCTGCAACCGCGGGGAGGAGGCCGGGGCTTCCCTGTCGCACCCTCACTCGCAGGTCCTAGCCACACCGATCGTCCCCGACCGACTCCTCGCCGAGGCAGAGAGCTTCCTTCGATTCCGCAATCGGTATGGCAGCTGTGTCCTCTGCGAGCAGATGGAGACCGCTCGTCGGGAGGGGAGGATCGTGTTCGATGACGAGCTGGTGGCATGGATGCCCCATGCCACGGCCTGGCCCTATGGCGCCTGGTTGGCGCCCGCGCTCCACGCGGCCGACCTCTGGGAGACAGACCCGCAGGCCGTCGCCGTTCACCTTCGCAGACTCCTCACGGCGCTGCTGCGCGCGACTGGCGACGCGCCCTTGAACTTCTGGATCCACACGGCACCAAGGGGCGTGCCCTCGGGCTTCCACTGGCACATCGAGACTGCGCCGCGGCTGCAGAAGCTGGCCGGCATCGAGCTAGGCACCGGCATGGCCATCTGCGAGGTGGATCCGCTGACCGCCGCCCAACGGTTGCGCGAAGCTCTCGACTAAGCGCCGCCTTCCGCCTGTGGTCCTCGACGCAGTCCGCAGGCTCCGCTAACACAGAACGCCCCAGTAAGCCGGCGCACATCCGCCCGACGTGGGCTTCAGGGCGAGGCCGTCCGGCGCAGACGATCACCTGCGGTCAGCTGACCGCAGGCAGCCTGTATGCCGGCACCTGGCGAACGTCTCACCGTGCAGGACACGCCCGCGACACGGAGCGCCCGCGCCAGCTCGGCCACTTCGCCGGGCCGGGGCCGAGTGAACACGCTCCCCACGGCGTTGAAGGCGATGAGGTTCAGGTGGTAGAGAGGCCGCCGCATGAGCCTAGCAAGGGCGGCCACCTCAGCGGCGCCGTCGTTGACGCCCGAGAGCACGACGTACTCGAAGAACAGCCTGCGGCGCGTGCGCTGCACGTACGCGGCGCACGCCTCCAGCAGCACAGGAAGAGGATACTTCCTGTTGAGCGGCACCAGCCGGTCGCGAAGCGCGTCCGTGGGAGCGTGCAGGCTGACGGCGAGGTTGAACTGGTACGGCTCCGCGGCAAACCGGCGGATGCCTGGGACCACGCCTGCCGTGGAGACGGAGATGGCGCGCGCGCCCAGTGCGAACCCGTCCGGATCGTTCAGCAGCCGACACGCGGTCAGCGTCGCGTCGTAGTTCATGAACGGCTCACCCATGCCCATGACCACCACGTTCGTGACATGTCGGTCCTCCGCTCGTAGGCGGCGCGCGAAGAAGAGGACCTGGTCGACGATCTCCTCTGCCGTGAGGTCGCGCTGTAGGCCGTGCGCTCCTGACGCGCAGAACGGACATCCCACTGCACAGCCCACCTGCGACGAGACGCAGACCGTCGCGCGACGGGCCGTACGCAGCAGCACCGCCTCGACCAGCGCCCCGTCACGAGCGACGAAGGCCGTCTTCTGGGCGTCGCCGGAGGCGGACTCGAGCGTCGTCTGCTCCCGCAGCTGCGTCACGACGAGGCGATCGGCAAGCTGAGCACGCAGGGATGCAGGGAGAGCCGTCATCTGGTCGAACGATGTGACCAGTGAGCGGGTGAGGACTTGGTAGGCCTGGCGCGCGCGAAATGCCGGCTGGCCAAGTTCTTCCATCGCATCGCGCAGCGTAGTATAGGTGATCATAGTCCGATCATACCTTCCGACCTGGGCACTGAACGGTGAGGGGTCATGAGCACCATCCAGATCATAGGTATCGGTATCGCCACCGGCATTCTCATCATCCTGATCATCGCACTGGTGGTGACGCGCAAGGCCGACCGTCGCCGAGAGGCGGGGAAGGGGTCTGACGACTTCGCGACCGACTCAGAGGAGAGCTCGGTGCTTGCCGGCCGTCCCCGCAACGAGTTGAACAGCTGGGGCGCCGACGAGACGGCGGCTTCCCATGGTCACGAGGACGCGACCGTTCCGAGACCAGACGACCACGCCACGGACGAGCATGCCGAGGCATCTGTCTCATCTCCAGTGGGTGATGCGCCGCTCGCCGCAGGCGCGGCCGCCTCCGCATCGCCTACAGCGGACACGCTGTGGGGCACGAGCGCCACTACACCCGAGACGCGCTTGCCGGCAACCCCTGACGTACCGTGGCTGTCGGAGATGCCATCAGCTGACCATCCCGTCAGATCGGAAGAGCACACGTCTGAACTCCAGTCACCGCTCATTATC
>CAYMTC010000081.1:0-7792 GCA_964393265.1 uncultured Thermoleophilia bacterium | reverse complement strand
AGATAATGAGCGGTGACTGGAGTTCAGACGTGTGCTCTTCCGATCTTCACCCCGCTGAGCGCCCCGCCACCAGCAAGCGCCACCGCGACAAGCGGCAGGTAGACAGCCATGGCTAGGTCCTCGGTGACCAGGATGGACAGGACCGTGGGCGTCTCACGGTTACCCAACCGATCCAGGTCGGTGAGCACCTTGGCGACTATGCCCGACGACGAGATGTAGGTGACTCCGCCGAGCACGCAGGCGTAGAGCCATGACCAGCCCAGCAGCAGACCCGCTCCGAACCCCGGTGTGAAGTTGAGGAGGAAGTCGATGACGCCGGCGGCGCGCCCAGAACGAAGACTGTCGGCAAGTTCCTCGCCCGTGTACTCAAGGCCCAGCATGAACAGCAGGAGGGCCACCGCGACCTGCGACTCCAGTTCCACGGCATCTCGCGACAGCTCCGGTGCACGGACGGCCGCGAGCGCCAGGCCCGCCAGGAGGTACAAGGGGATCGGTGAGAAACCGGTACGCGCTGCGAGTCTGGCGAGAGCAGCAAGTAGCAGGACGATGGCGCCGAGCTCAAGGAAGAGCACCGCCATGTCCGGGATCATCTATCAGCCTCCGGTGAGCAGTCCGGTGAGACTGTCGACACCCTCCCGGGCGCCCACGATGATGACCGTGTCACCGGGCACCGGCACGAAGGTGGACGGCGGAGACGGCATGGTGCGGCCGTCGCGGACCACGGCCACGATGGACGCTTCCGCCTGCTCGACGTGCTCGAGATCGTGCAGGTTGTGGCCTACGCCGGGCGCTCCCTCGAGCACCTCGACCCAGTCGATGGCCAGACCACCGAGAGCGAGCTGTAGGCGCGCGGTCTCTTCCGTGACATGGGCCACGGCCAACGCCTCGACAAGGGCCCGCGCGTCCTCTTCGTCGAGGCTGAGGAGATCGTGACACACATCGGGATCGGCCCGACTGCAGAGGATGACGTCGCGGCGCCCACTACGATGCACGATGACGCCGATGCGTTCGCCACTCTTCGCGGTGAAGTCAAGGCGTTTGCCTACGCCGGGTAGGCGTGTCTCATGGATATCGACCATCGCGTGCCATGATACCGCTTCCGCCGCCGTCCGGGCAGCCCGGCATGTGGCCGCCGCCGGTCAGATGAAGCGCGAGCGGGCGCGGGTAGCTATGGCCATGAGCTCGTCGACGTCGAGTGCGCCCTCGCCCCGCGCTTGCGTCCCCAACTGTGTGAACAGTGCGGCCCGCCGTCGCTCGTCCTGGCGGTCGGCCAGACGCTGGAACACACCCAGCCGCGCACCGACCGCGAACAGCGCTTGCTCGCGCGGCGCGAGCCCCAGGTACTCGTCCAGCACGCCCATCAGGTAGTCGCGCTGGGCGGGCAGTGACCCAGCTATCTCGGGCAGCAGATTCAGGGCGTGGTCTGACCGCAGCTCGAACCGCGCGCCTCCGACCTCCTGCAGCAGCGCGTGCAACTCCTGCACCACCTCGACGTCGTTGGGAAGCTCGAACTCGCCCAGTCGCTCGCGCTCCGCCAACGGCGTGTCGGGCGCCACGGCCGCTGTACGCAAGCGCACCACCAACGGCCGCTGCGCCGGTGCCGCCGCGGCCACAGCGCGGATCACCGCCGCGGTACCGCGCACGTGGTCTGCCGCGTGCGCTCGACCGCCGAGCCCCGGCATGAGGTAGAAGCACAGTTCCAGGCCGGCTTGCAGCACCTTCTGGCCGGCCGCCACCAAGTCGGCAGCGGTCGCGCCCTTGCGGGTCTCTTGCAGCACCACATCGGAGCCCGACTCCATGCCGAGGTGCACCCGGGTGAGGCCCGCCGACGCGAGCTCCGCCATCTCATCGTCGCGGCGTCGCGAGACGGTCGTAGCGCGGCCGTACGTCGTGATCTGCGTGACGCTGGGGAACCGCTCCCGGATGCGCCTCAGCACAGCGGCGAGCCTGTGCGGCTTCACAGTGAACGGATCGGCGTCCTGCAGGAACGCCGACCTACCGCCCTCGCGCAGGAACAGCGCCACCTGGACGGCCTCGTGCGGCACCCCTCCCCCGTTGAGGTTGGCCAGCAGCTCCTGGGTCGGCACCCCCACTCCACCCAGGACCTCGGCCGCCGCAGCCATGGCATCCACGTCGGCCAGCACCTCCTCCACCGGCCGTTGCGACGACTTGGTGCCCTTGTAGACGGGACAGAAGGTGCACCGGTTCCACGTGCAATTGCGCATGACCCGGACGAGCAGGCTATGCGCCTCGCTGGGTGGACGTATGGGACCTTGCTCGAAGTCAGGTGTCGTCATCTTGAGATCTCGCCAGACTGTCTACACTGTGCGGTAAGCCGGACGCCGACAGCCCGTGGCCTATCCGCCGGCACGCCTCGCGGAGCGTCGCCGCGCCGTTCGCGTGACCCGCTTCTCGATCTCCACGACCAAGAGGGCGGCGAAGCCGACGGCCACGATGACGCCCCAGAGGCCAGCCGTGAGCGGCGCGCTGCCAAAGGCTGCGTTCATGAACGGCGCGTACGTGTACAGCGCCTGGAGCGCCACCATGAGCGCCACTCCGCCCAGCAGCCAGCGGTTGGAGAGCGGCGGCAGAGCGAGGAGAGGCTTGGTGAGCGAGCGGCAGTTGAACAGGTAGAACAGCTCCACACTCACAAACACGTTGACGGCCACCGTGCGCGCCACCTCGAGGTCATAGCCGCTCCGCCGTGCCCATTCGAAGAGGCCGAAGGCCGCGGCCAACAGGAGCAAGCCCACGAACACCACCCGCCACACCAGCATACGGGTGAGGATGGGCGTGTCGGGCGCCCGTGGCCGACGTACCATGATGTCGCTCTCCTTGGGCTCGAACGCGAGCATGAGCCCGAGGAACACAGCCGTGGTCATGTTGATCCAGAGGATCTGCACCGGCAGGATAGGCAGCGAGGTGCCAGCGAAGATGGCCGCCAGGATGACCAGACCCTCGCCCAGGTTGGTGGGCAAGGTCCAGGTGATGAACTTGACGATGTTGTCGAAGACGCCGCGACCCTCCTCGACCGCCGCCTCTATGGAGGCGAAGTTGTCATCGGTGAGGACCATGTCGGCAGCCTCTTTGGCCACGTCGGTGCCGGTGATACCCATGGCTACACCGATGTCGGCTTGGCGCAGCGCAGGGGCGTCGTTGACGCCGTCGCCGGTCATGGCCACCACGTCGCCGCGCGCTTGCAGCGCCCTCACCAGACGCAGCTTCTGCTCAGGCGACACGCGCGCGAAGACCGTGAGGCCCGCCACACGTTCGCGCAGCTCGTCGTCTGGGATCTCCTCGAGCTGCGCGCCCGTAAGAGCCGTACAGTGACCGCCCGGGCACTCCTCCGCGCCGACTGCTAGACCCATACGCTCGGCCACCGCCTGCGCCGTGATGGCGTGGTCGCCGGTGATCATCTTCACACTCACGCCGGCTGTGTGGCAGGCCTTCACCGCCGCGATGGCCTCCTGGCGAGGCGGGTCGATCATGGCCTGCAGGCCGACGAAGGCCAGCGGGCCGAGCTTGCCGTGCGCCAGTCGATCGGAGTCCCGTGGACCGGGTCCTTCTGCGAACGCCAGTACCCGCAGGCCCTCGGCCGCCAATGACTCGACCTCTGCCAGGATGCCGTCGGCGTCGAGCTCGACAGGTTCGCCATCGCCGTTCACGGCGCCGCTGCAGAGGCGCAAGACCACCTCTGCCGCCCCCTTCGCGAAGACCACCCGTCCGGCGTCTCGCGGCACCACGGTCAAGGGTCTGTCGCCGCCTTGCAGCACGGCGCCGCCCCCGAGCGGCGAGTCGCCGTCGGGCGGGTCGCCGCTGTCCTTGGCGGCGTCGTTCGTCGCCACCGCGTGCAACGTGGCCATGTACTGGTGCTCTGATTCGAACGGGATGACGTCCAGACGCGGCAACTCCTTGGCCAAGGCCTCCTCCTGGAGCCCAGCCTTGGCCCCCACGACCAAGAGCGCACCTTCCGTTGGGTCGCCCTGCACCGTCCAGCGGTCGTCGACGGAGTGCAGCCGACTCTCGTTGCAGAGCATCCCGCCGACCAACAGGGCGCGTAGCGCAAGCGGCATCTCGGCCAGCGGAGCCTCCTCGCCGACCGACCGGATCTCGCCCGAGGGCTGGTAGCCGGCTCCGTCGACCTCGTAGTGGCGGCCGCCGGCGACCACGCGCTGCACGGTCATCTGGTTCTCGGTGAGCGTGCCAGTCTTGTCGGAGCAGATGACAGTGGTACTGCCGAGCGTCTCGACCGCCGGCAGCTTGCGGACGATGGCCATACGCCTCGCCATGCGGCCGACGCCGATGGCCAAGGTGATCGTCACAGCCGCCGGCAGACCCTCGGGTATGGCTCCCACCGCGAGCGCCACGGCGGCGAGGAACATGTCGAACGCGGTCTCGCCACGCAGCAGCCCCACCACGAAGGTGACCGCGCCCAACGCCAGGATGATGTAGAGCAGCAAGCCGCTGAACCGCGCGATCTTGCGGGTCAGCGGCGTCGAGATGTCCTGCGCGGACGCGAGCAGCCCCGAGATGCGCCCCACTTCCGTGAGGTCGCCCGTGGCCACGACGAGCCCGCGGCCACGGCCGTACGTGACCAGGGTGGACGCATACGCCATGTCGACGCGGTCGGCCAGCACCGTCTCCAAAGGTAGCTCGCTGGCGTGCTTCTGCACCGGTACTGACTCGCCGGTGAGCGCCGACTCGTCGATCTGGAGGTCGCGACAGCGCAGCAGGCGTACGTCCGCGGGGACCTTGTCGCCCGCCTGCAAGATGACCACGTCACCCGGCACGAGCTCTTCGGCGGCCGTCGACGCCCGCCGTCCGTCGCGCAGCACCGTGGCCTGTGTCGTCATCGTGCTGGCCAGTGCCTCCAGCGCCTTGACGGCCTTTGACTCCTGAACGTAGCCGATGAGCGCGTTGATGACCACCACGCCGAAGATCACGCTGGCGTCCACCCACTCCTGCAGCACCGCGGTCACGATGCCGGAAGCGATGAGGATGTAGATGAGCGGCTGGTGTATCTGCAGCAGGAGGCGGCGCAGTGCCCCCGGCCCGCCACGCACAGTGAGCCGGTTGGCGCCGTACTGCTCGCGGCGACGGTCCGCCTCATCGGTGGCCAGCCCCTGCTCGGCGTCTGACTCCAGCAGGTCTAGGCTCTCTCGCCCGCTGAGGTGGTGCCACTGGTGCGTGGACAAGTCTTCTATCACGGAGCCTCCCGGTACAGTATCGTCATGATACCGTGCCCACGCATCGCCGCCCGGAAACGGGCACGCCCCGAGGGCGTCGGCCGGCCGATCTGCGACTCAGTCGGGCAGCTGCTGGGCTCCGTCCATCGCAGCGCTCGCTGACCCGCCACTCAGTCGGCGAGCTGCTCGGCGACTTCCACCGCGGCGACCGCCGACTCCGGCTGCGGCGGCAGCGAAGCCGCCGTCTCCGCGTGGGCCGCCTCGTCCTGCCCCCCATCTCCGAACGCCCGCGCCACGAGGCTCTCCTGCAAGCGCGGCGTGACCAGGCTCACGAGCGGCACCAGTACGAGCGAGCCGACCATCGCCGCGCTGGCAAAGACCGGCACATACGCGGTACCCCAGACGATGGTGGGCACGAGTGTGATGAGCACGCCACCGAGCATGCCGGCCCAAGCCCCCCACTTCGTGACACCGCGCCACCAGAGGCTCCAGACGAACGGCCCGATGAACGCGCCGGCGACGATACCCCACGAGAGCGCCATGAGAGTGAGGATGATGGCGATCTTCTGCTGCGCCAACAACACCGAGAGTGCGATGAACACGACGACAAGAATGCGCATGAGCAACACGCCGGACCGCTTGGAGAGGTCTGGCTTGACCTCACCCTGGACCAGGTCGACGGTGATCACAGAGGCGGAGATCATCACCAGCCCTGCAAGTGTGGACATGGAGGCTGACAGCACCAGCAGCAAGATGATCACGACCAGGACCTCGGGCAGGGCCTCGTTGATGACCGTCGGCATGATGGCGTCGTACTCACCCTTCTCGGCGAACGGCGCGGCCTGTGGGAACAGACGGCTCAGCGCGCCCGTGAAGTAGGCGCCAAAGGCCATGAGTCCGGCGAAGAGCGTTGTGATCACCATCGCCGGCCTCACCACGCGACGGTCCTTGATCGCATAGAACTTGTGCACCATCTGCGGCAGGCCCCACGTGCCCAGACTCGTGAGCGCCACGAGGGACAGGAGCATGAGCCCGGGAGCGCCAAAGACACCCTGCGCGCTGCTCGTGTCGAAGTGCCATCCCGGCCACCACGACGCAAGGCCGGGTGAGATGTCACCCAGCCTCTCCAGTCCGGTGGAGAGGCCTCCCACCTCGGGCGCACGAAGCACGAAGACCACCATCAGCACCACGCCCACGACCATCACGACACCCTGGATGAGGTCGTTGCGCGCCACCGCCAGGTACCCGCCCAGGACAAGGTAGAGGGCCGTGAGAGCAGCCATGAGGACCAGCGCCCACGTGTAGTCCAGCCCGAACGTCTTCTCGAACAGGTAGGCCAACCCTGTGTAGACCGAGGCCGAGTACGGCACGAGGAACACGAAGATGATGACCGCCGCGACGACCTTGAGAGGCCGCGAGGCGAAACGCTGACGGAGGAACTCAGGCATGGTCATAGCATTGAGCCGCTCGGTCATGGAGCGGGTGCGAGCCGCCAGGAGCCACCACGCCAAGAGGCTGCCTACAAGGGCGTTGCCGACGACGATCCAGAGAGCTGGCAGGCCGAACCCGTAGCCCACCTTGCCGGCATACCCCACGAACAACACCGCGCTGAAGTACGTCGTGCCAAAGGCAAAGGACGAGAGCCAGGGGCCCACATCGCGGCCGCCGAGGAAGAACTCCCCGACCGTGGCCGTGCGCCGGCGACTGACGTATCCCACGCCGATCAGGACGGCGACGAACAGAGCCAGGACGACGTACTTCACAGCGTACCCCCACGAGTCACGACGGCAGTCCGTAGGACGCGCAGGAACGCGTCTACAGCACGGGTCGGGGCAATGCTATCGAAACCGCCAGCCGTCTCCCACCGCGGCTACGAGCACGCAGTAAGACAGCCGGAGGCGACCAGACAGAGGTGAGGTTGGTGGAGGCGGCGGGACTCGAACCCGCGTCCACGAGTGCCGCGACGGAGTATCTACAAGCTTAGCCGGCGCTTTTCATCTTGCTCGTCGGCCCCGCGTCGGCCGGGTCCGAGTCGCCAGTCCCGAAAGCTCTTGGGCCTAACTGGGTCGGAACAAGCCCGAAAGGCCCCAGTCCGCCGATCGACGCCACGGCCCCGGCTGCGGACTCACCGGGCGTGACGGGTCACCTTCTCAGGCGGCCAGCGCGAGAGTTCTATTCTCGGCAGTTGTGATGTTCCGGCAGTTTAACGAGGCCACCGGACCTCGGCTTGCTGCTCCGACCGCGATCTGCCCATGTCGAAACCGATTCGCCCCCACGGGCACGACAAGAACGGTCGTACAGGAAGAGTGTACCACTGACTCTGCCTAGTCATGCAGACGTGAGCGCGCCACTGCTGGCGCGCTCACGTCGCTCGACAAGCCGCGTGCTGAACCGGTGCATACGCACCCCCGCGCACGCGCCACGTCACTCCTCGACGGTCTGCGCCTCCCGCCGGTCGCGACGCTTGAAGTAGAGGTTACGGCAGAGCAGACCTTCGTCGGTCTGGTAACAACTCTGCACCGCCACTGAGCACTGAGGTAGTGGCTGCCGCGAGACCTTGACGACGCCGAAGCCGCCCTTGGTCCGCTCGATCTCCTGAAAGCGCT
>CAYMTC010000080.1:0-7841 GCA_964393265.1 uncultured Thermoleophilia bacterium | reverse complement strand
GCACCGCCTTACTCACCAACGTGGAGCCAGCGACGTCCTACACCACGCAGCAGCAAGCCGAGCACGCCATCGTCGTGGGCCTCAGCGGGTCCACGGGCCTAGCGGTAGTGCGAGCGCTGGCACAAGCGGGCGTCAGCGTCCACGCGCTGCACTACGACCTTGCCGCGCCCGCCGCGCAGACACGACGTGCGCGGGTCTACCTCGCTCCCGACTGGACCCGACAGCCGGACGCGCTCGTGCCGCGCGTGCTCGAGGTCGCCGCGGCCATCGGTAGCTCAGCGGGATGTGGTCCGCGTGACGACGAGGGCCGCGGAGCGGACGCGGCCAACGCCGGCGCTGCCGCGCCCATCGCGTCCCTCACGGTATGTCACGACGCCGCGCTGCAGCCCGTGGCAGCAGCCGCTGACGAGCTACGTGCGGCGGGCGTGCGACCCACGTTCTCGGCCAGACGCAGCCTCGCCGGACTCGTCGACAAACCCACCCAATACGCCGCCGCCACGCGGGCAGAGGTGGACATCCCATGGACGCGCTGGGGCACCGGCGCGGAGTTGGCGACGAGCATCGGCGACGACTGCCCGCTGCCCGCCATCGTGAAGCCCGCCCTCTCTCACGAGGGCGGCCCCGTACTGGGCGCCAAGGTGGTGCGCTGCGACGACCCCCCAAGTCTCCGCGCCACGTTGTCCCGCGTACCGACGCTCCCCGTGATCGTGCAGGAGTTCATACCTGGTGGTGACGACGCCCTGTACACAGCTGGCGTCTTCGTCTGCGACCGTGACCAGCTGGTGTTCACAGGTCGTAAGCTCCGGCAGCATCCGCCGTCGCTGGGTATCGCGCGTCTGGCGGAGGCGGTGGACGTACCGGCCATCGTGCCCGGCAGCGTCCGCTTGCTGCGCGAGCTCACCTACCAGGGTGTGGCCCAGGTCGAGTACAAGCGCGACCCGCGTGACGGCAGCTTCCGCCTCATGGAGGTCAACTTCCGGCCCTGGACGTGGATGGGCCTGGCGACCGCCTGCGGCGTGAACCTCCCACTGGCGGCGCACCGCTGGGCGTTGCAGGACGCGGACACCGAGTCGCGATCGGCTCAGACTCCGCTACCGTCCGGCGCGATGGCAGACGGTCAGAGCGCGCCGCGTCCCACCCACGCCGCTAGCGGTCATGACGCGCCGCCCTCGCCAGACCTCCGTTCCCCCGGCGCCCCGTCCCGCACTGCCACCTCTGCCAAGCCGCGCCGCTGGATCTGGCTGCGCGCCGAGCTCACCTACGTGGTGCGCGACCTCCTACAGGGACGGCGACCGCATCTAGCCAGCGTGCGCCGGCTGCGCGCGGAGGCGTTCTTCTCGCGCGCCGATCCTCTCCCGTTTCTCTATGGATGGCTACCGGACACGGTCCGCAGAGCCGTCCGGGTCCCAAAGATCGGGAGTCACTCACCCAGCGACGTGCGTCCGCCATCCCTGCGCGTCCGCCTGCTGGCGTACCGTGTCCTGCGCGGCCCTGCGTTCCTCCTGAACGCCCTCGCCTTGCAGCTGCTCTGGCGCGCAGAGCGGCGGCGGCGCGAGCCCCCACGGATAGTCGTCGGCCTGCCGCCGCGCGGCTCACTCCTCATTCTGGCGCCGCACCCGGACGATGAGACCATCATGTGCGGCGCCACGGCTGTGCGTCTCCTCGCCGAAGGCCAGCGAGTGCTGCTGGCGGTCCTCACCGAGGGCTCGGCCACGCAGGCTCGGGGCGACGGGACCACGAGCGTCGAGACGCTACGGCGAGCGGAACTCGCTGCCGCGCTCGCCGCGCTCGGCATACATGACGTGGAGCAGTGGCGGTTGCCCGACGGTGAGCTTGCAGCACATCACGACGAGATCACAGCGCACATCGCCGCGGCTCTAGCCCGCCATCAGCCCGACTGGGTGGTCGTCCCCATGCCCTTTGACCGTCATGCGGACCATCGAGCCACCGCCCTCGCGCTGGCGGCGGCGCTCGAGGACCAGGCCCATACGCCGCGCGTGCTGTGCGCCCCCGTGCTCATGCCCATGGACCCCGGTTGGGCCACGCGGCTGGTACCCGCAGGCCCAGCCTGGGAGAAGAAGCGCGCCGCCGTGGCTGCCTACGCGACCCGCGGCGCCGGGATCTTCTCCTCGCCTCTACAGCTCAGTCGCCTCCACCCTGCGCACCTGCTCCGCCCCGCCGAGTGGTTCGTGGAACTCAGCGCGCCAGGCTATGTGCGCCTCGTCGAGGCGATGGTCGCCGAGGGACTCACCGAGCCGCACACGCGGGGCGGCGCCCACCCGCTCAACGCCTTTCGCCAGCTGCTCTCAGAGCGGGGCCGGCGCGCGCGCATCGGCCAGCTCATCGACGAGATGCGCCGCGCCGAGGCGGCTGGCAGTCGCCCGCTGTCCGTCCCGCCCGCCGACGCCACCGTCTGACGGGGCATCCCAGCGACTCCCTAGCGCGGCGCTCCAGCGGCTCGACGGCGCGGCGCCCCAGCGGGTCCGCAAGGCGCCGCCTGAGCGCACGAAGTGCCCTCGGCACCGCCGGTCCTCCAGCGTAGCGTCAGCCCGCTGCGACACTCCCGCGCCGGCCTACGCCAGTGTGCTGAGCCGCGCCGCCCGGCCCGCTGCGACACTCCCCCGCCGGCCCGCCGCGCCGCCACGGCACTGTGTGGACGCGCGCACAAGCCCCCGGATATACTGGCTTCACCCGGGTGGGACGTTGGTTCAGTGGTCTACCCACCGTTTACGGGCCCACACCGTACTGCCCCATAGCCGTACGAAGGAGACTGTATGCCGTCGGGTTCCCCTCCCAGCACGACCGGAGCTGCCTTGGTCCTCGGCGGTGGCGTGGCGGGCATCCAGTGCGCCCTCGACCTGGCCGAAGGCGGGTACAAGGTCTACCTCGTCGAGAAGGCGCCCGCCCTTGGCGGCCACATGGCGCAGCTCGACAAGACCTTCCCCACCAACGACTGTTCGATGTGCACCCTGGCTCCCAAGCTCGTCGAAGCCGGCCGACACCTCAACATCGAGATCATCACCAACTCCGAGCTCACCGACCTTCGCGGTGAGCCTGGCGACTTCACTGCCACGGTCCACCACCACGCGCGCTACGTGGACCCCGCGATCTGCACTAGCTGCGGCGAGTGCGTGCCGGTGTGTCCCGTCACGGTGGCCGACCCCTACAACGAGGACATGGGCAAGCGGAAGGCGATCTACAAGCTCTACCCGCAGGCCATCCCCAACACCTACGCCATCACGAAGAACGGGCACTCCGCGTGCAAGCGCGCCTGCGCCGTACACACGAGCGCACAGGGGTACGTGGCGCTCATCGCCAACGGTCGCTTCGCCGAGGCCTTCAGGGTCGCCAGCGAGCCCAACCCGTTCCCAGCCGTCTGCGGACGTGTATGTACCCACCTCTGCGAGGTCGACTGCCTGCGCGGCGAGGTCGACGAGCCTATCGCCATCGCCTCCCTCAAGCGGTTCGTCACCGACTACGCGAACAAGCACGTCCCGCTGCCCGAGAAGGCCGAGGTCAAGTACCAGGAGAAGGTGGCTATCGTGGGCGGCGGTCCTAGCGGGCTCACCGCGGCCCGCGACCTGGCGCTGCTGGGGTATCAGACCACGGTCTTCGAGGCCAAGCCCTATCCGGGCGGCATGCTGCGCTTCGGCATCCCCGAGTACCGGCTGCCCAAGGCCGCGCTCCAGCAGGACATCGACCGCATACTCGCTCTGGGCGTCGACCTGCAGTGCGGCAAGGCTGCCGGCTCAGACTTCACCGTCGACGGCCTGCTAGCCGACGGCTACAGCGCCGTGTACCTGGCCACCGGCCTCCAGAAGAGCGCCCCGGTCGAGGTGCCCGGCGACCAGCTTCGCGGCGTCGTCCGCGCCGTCGAGCTCCTCTACGAGCTCAACCTCAGCGCCGACGACGAGCAGGGCGCGCCATCACCCGACATGACCGCCAAGGTGGGCAGGCGCGCCGTCGTCATCGGCGGCGGCGACGTCGCCCTCGACGCCGCTCGCAGCGCCCTGCGCCTCCAGCATGCCGCGGGCTACGAGCCAGACGTCACACTCGTCTATCGCCGCACACTGGCCGAGATGCCGGCAAGGTCCGAGGAGCTCGAAGAAGCGCGCGACGAGGGCCTCAAGGTCGAGCTTCTGGTGACCCCGCTCGAGATCCTAGGCAGCGACGGAGCCGTCTCGGGCATCCGCCTGCAGCGCTGCGAACTCGGCGAGCCCGACAAGAGCGGCCGCCGCCAGCCAGTGCCCCTGCCGGGTCAGGAGTTCGACCTGCCGGTCGACACGGTCATCTTCGCCATCGGCCAGAGCATGGTCGACGACTTCCTGCAGGGCTGCGACGGCCTCACCGTCGAGCGCGGCCAGATCGTCACCGACAAGACCACGCTCGGCACGGGTAAGCAGCGTGTGTTCGCTGGCGGCGACGTGGCGCCCGCCGGTCCGCTCACGGCCATCGACGCTGTCGCCGCCGGCCGCCGCGCGGCGCGCAGCATCCACAACTACCTGCGCGGCGAGGACCTCCTCCCCCTTGAGGACGTCGTCCTCGACGAGGCCAGGCCCGATGACGAGGCATTGGCCAAGACCAAGGTAGTGGCGCGGGCGCCTATGCCTCAGCTGCCAGGCCGCAGCCGATGCGCCACCTGGCAGGAGGTCAACACCGGCTTCACCGAGGAGCAGGCCGTCGCTGAGGCCAACCGCTGCCTCAACTGCGCCGTGTGCTCCGAGTGCATGGAGTGCGTGCGCGCCTGCGGCGTCAACGCCATCCGGCACGACGAGGTCGACACCGACCTCGAGGTGCAAGTGGGCGCCGTGGTCATGGCCACCGGCTTCGACCTGTACGACCCCGGGAACAAGAGCGAGCTGGGCTACCGCCGCTACCCCAACGTGCTCAGCGCCCTGGAGTACGAGCGCATGCTCAGCGCCAGCGGCCCCACGGTCGGCGAGGTGCGGCGGCCCAGCGACGAGGCTCACCCAAAGCGCATCGCGTTCATCCAGTGCGTGGGCAGCCGCGACCAGCAGCATCAGTACTGTTCCAGCGTGTGCTGCATGTACGCCAACAAGCAGGCCATGCTCACCATGGACCACGTTCCCGACTGCACGCCCGAGGTCTTCCTCATGGACATGCGTGCACAGGGCAAGGGCTTTGACAGCTTCTACCAGCGTGCTCTGGACCGCGGCGTGCGGTTCATCCGCTCGCGGCCCAGCACCATCAAGGAAGACCCGCTCACCCGCAACCTCCTCATCACATGGGAGGACGAGGCCGGCGCGCTGCACACCAGCGAGTACGACATGGTCGTCTTGAGCGCCGGCCTGGAGCCTGCGCGCAAGGCGCAGGAGGCGGCCGGCGCCCTGGGCATCGAGCTCAACCGACATGGCTTCTGCGCCCTCAAGGAGTACGCGCCGCTGGCCACGTCCCGCGAAGGCGTCTATGTCGCCGGGCCTTTCAGTGAGCCCAAGGACATCCCCGACAGCGTCGCGCAGGCCAGCGCCGCGGCCGCCCAGGTCATGACGCAGCTGGCCGACTCGCGCGGCACACTCACCGTCGAGAAGGAGTACCCTGCCGAGCGGGACACTGCTCAGGAAGGGCCGCGTGTAGGCGTGTTCGTGTGCCACTGCGGCAGCAACATCGCCAGCGTCGTCGGCGTCGAGAGTGTCGCCGAGTACGCGCGCACGCTGCCCGGTGTGGCTTACGCCACGGACACTCTGTACATGTGCTCCAGCGACGCCCTCTCGCTGCTCAAGGAGAAGATCCAGGAGCACCAGCTCAACCGCGTGGTCGTGGCCAGCTGCACCCCCCGCACGCACGAGCCCATCTTCCAGGACACACTGCGCGAGGCTGGCCTCAACCCCTATCTGTTCGAGATGGCCAACATCCGTGACCAGTGCAGCTGGGTGCACCACGACGAGCCGCAGGTCGCTACAGAGAAGGCCAAGGACCTCGTCCGCATGAGCGTCGCCCGAGCTCTGCTGCTTGAGCCTCTCTACAAGATCGACGTGCCGCTCACCCATGCGGCCCTGGTGGTGGGCGGCGGCGTCGCCGGCATGACCGCGGCGCTGGCCATCGGCGACATGGGCTTCGAGGTGCACCTCGTCGAGCGCCGCGAGCACCTCGGTGGACGCGCGCTCGACATCGACCGCACGCTCAAGGGGAACCGGCCGGCCGAGTTCGTCGCCGAGCTCGAGCAGCGGCTCATCGACAACCCCAACGTCCGTATCCACCTGCAGAGCGAGGTCGCCGACTTCCAGGGCTTCATCGGCAACTTCAGCAGCGTCATCCGCGAGAGCGACGGCAAGCGTACGCCGGTGGACCACGGCGTGGTCATCGTGGCCACCGGAGGGGTCGAGGACCGGCCCGAGGTCTTCGGGCTCGGCCAGAGTGAGCAGATCGTCACCGGGCTGGACCTCGAGCGCCTCTTCGCCACCGACGACACGCGCCTGCACACCAAGGGCGCCGTGGGCTTCATCCTCTGCGCCGGCTCACTCGACGAGAACAAGCCCTACTGCTCGCGCACCTGCTGCGCGCAAAGCATCAAGAACGCCATCCGACTCAAGGAAGCCGACCCAGACCGCCCCGTGTACGTCTGGTACAAGGAGATCCGCACCTTCGGCCTCACCGAGGACTACTACACCAAGGCGCGCGAGCTGGGCGTCATCTTCGCCCGCTACGAGAACAGCACCAAGCCGCGCGTATCGGTGGCCCAGGGCGGTGCGCAGGGCGGCCCGGTCGTGGTCTCCTACAACGAGCTGGCCTTCGGCGGCAAGGTCGTCGACGTGCCGCTGGACCTGCTCGTGCTGGCCACACCCACCGTGCCCAGCGCCGGTGTGGAGGACCTCGGCAAGCTCTTCAAGGTGCCAGTCACAGCCGACGGCTTCTTCCTCGAGGCGCATGTGAAGCTGCGCCCCGTCGACTTCGCCAGCGAGGGTCTCTTCTTGTGTGGCTCGGCCCACTACCCTAAGAGCCTCGACGAGACCATCAGTCAGGCCTTCGCCGCGGCAGGCCGCGCTGGCGCTATCCTCGCCAAGCCCACGCTCAAGGCGGGGGGCGTCGTGGCCGAGGTCGACCAAGAGAGGTGCGCCGCCTGCCTCACGTGCGTGCGCATCTGTCCCTACGAAGTGCCACGCATAGACCCAGCGGAGAAGAAGGCGTACATCGAGCCGGCCGCGTGCCAAGGCTGCGGTGTGTGCGTCAGCGAGTGCCCCGCCAAGGCCATCGAGCTGCACCACTACACCGACGCGCAGATCTTCGCCAAGGAGGAAGCGCTGTTCACCGAGGCCGACCTGGTCGCCGGTGTGGCGCTGGGCGGCGGCCAGCCGGCCGCCGCTCCAGACCCCGACTCGCCCCGGGAGGTGAGCTGACATGGCCGACACACCCAGCACGACAGCGCCCCAAGGCGCTGCCCCAGAGGCACAGGCGGCCGAGGTCCAAGCCGCGTCGGCCACCGACGGGCAAGAGGCCGCCGTCTCGTCGGTCGAGCCGCCGCGGCCGGTGGACCCCGACTTCGAGCCAGAGATCATCGTGTTCGCGTGTCACTACTGCGCCTATGCTGCCGCTGACTTGGCCGGCAGCATGCGCCTGCAGTACCCCACCAACATCCGCGTCATCAAGCTGCCCTGCACCGGCAAGCTCGAGATCATCCATCTGCTCAGAGCCATCGAGGCCGGAGCTGACGGCGTGTACGCCGCGGGCTGCATGGAGGGTGAGTGCCACTACCTCAAGGGCAACCTCTGGGCACGTAAGCACGTGGACCACACCAAGAAGCTCCTCGAAGAGGTCGGCATCGACCCTCGACGCGTCGAGATGTACAACATGTCGTCTGCAGAAGGGCCGCGCTTCGCCGAGGT
>CAYMTC010000079.1:0-7899 GCA_964393265.1 uncultured Thermoleophilia bacterium | reverse complement strand
TCCTCTCCGGGTACCGGCGCGCCCACTTCGTCGAAGGCACCGACCTCTGTACGGACGAGCCCGTCCTGCAGTCTGGCCTCTTGCCTGGAACCCTTGTCGCCGGCCATCCGCCTCACCCTTCCTCGAGCCGTATGCGTGGGTCGAGGTAGGCGTACGTGAGGTCGACGACGAGATTGGCCAGCACGTACACGATGGTGGCGAAGAGCACGCCACCAGCCACGACCGGCAGGTCGCGTGCTCCGATCGCCTGGTAGATCATCAGTCCTATCCCGGGACGTGAGAACACCGTCTCCGTGAGGATGGCGCCACCCATGAGCGCCCCCAGGTCGATGCCGGCGATGGTGATCACCGGGATGAGTGCGTTCTTCAGGCCGTGTTTGAGCACCACCTTGCGCTCTGACAGACCCTTGGCGCGCGCCGTGCGGATGTAGTCCGACCTGATCACCTCGAGCATGGCGGCCCGCTGCATGTACGAGATGTACGCGACCTCGATGAGCCCCAACGTGACCGCCGGCAGGATCAGCGACTGCAGACTTGTCAACGACGCCGGGAAGATGAGCAGGAAGTTGTCACCCGCGCCAGTGATAGGCAGAAGGTCGAGCTTGAGCCCGAACAGCCACTGCATGAACAACCCCAGCACGAACACCGGGATGCCCCAGATGAGCAGTGCGCCGGTAGTGAGCGCAGTGTCCCAGAAGGTGTACTGGCGCAGCGCCGAGTAGATGCCTAAGGGAATACCGAGGAGCTCGATGAGCACAGCTGCGAGCGCCAACTGGACGGTGTTGCCGACGTTGCGCGCGATGAGTTCGGTGACGGGCACCCCCATCTGGTACGACGTGCCCAGGTCCCCTTGCACCAGACGGCTCACGAACTTGCCGAACTGGACGTAGAGAGGCTTGTCCAGACCCAGGTTCTTCTCGATCTGACGCACCTTCTCGGGGGTGGCGTTCTTGCCTGCCAGCAACTGCGCCGGATTGCCGGGCACGGCGTACATGATGAGAAACGTGATGAAGATGACACCGATGAGGACGATGACCAGCTGACCCAGTCGGCGCACCACGTAGGCGAGCATGCGACCCCTGCCACCTCACCTTGCTGGGACGCCCAGACGGCGCCCGAGGGTGGAAGAACGCGGGGCGGTGTGCGGCCGGAACCGGCGACACACCGCCCCGCGACGCGGCGCTAGTGTATGCAGCTATACATCAGCGGCGCAAGCAGCCAGGGTCACTCGGCGACCCAGACCTTCCACATGTCCACGAAGCCCTGCGGGTTGTAGCTGAAGCCCGCGATGCGGTTGTTGGTGACACGGAAGTCACGGTAGTAGTACAGCGGCACGCAGGGCGCATCAGTGAGGATGATCTCCTCTATCTCGTTGTAGAGCGCCCAACGCTGAGCCTCGTCGATCGTGGCCCGCGCCTCAGTGAGTTTCTGGTCCACCTCGTCGTTCGCGTAGAACGTGAAGCTGCCGGTCCTTGACTGATCAGACTGGAACAGCGGGTAGAGGAAGTTGTCCAGAGACGGGTAGTCGGCGATCCACCCCATGCGGAAGATCTGGCTGCCACTGCCCTTGTTGCTCTTGCTGAGCTTGTCGAGGAAAGTGCCCCACTCGAAGTTGCTCAGCTTGGTCTCGATGCCCACTGTCTTCCAGCCGGCCTGGAGCGCCTCGGCGATCTTCTGGTGACCCTCGTCGGTGTTGTACCAGTAGTTGAGGGTGGGCGCCGTGCCGTACTGGGCGACAGCCTCCTCGGCCTTGGCCGGGTCATACGCATAGGGCGAGAGGTCGGCCTTGTAGCCGGCCATGCCGAGCGGCGTGACTGTGCTCGCCTCGAGCGGCACGCCCTCGTTGACGATGTTGATGACCGCGTTGCGATCGGCGGCGTAGTTCAGCGCCTGGCGCAGCAGCAGGCCCTTCTCGCCGGCGGGATAGCCGAGGGTCTTGTCGGTCATGTTGAGCCCGATGAAGTAGGTGGCCAGTGTGGGGTACTTCTTGGCCGTCCACTCGCCTGACTTCACCTTGGCGTTCTCTTCGGTGGCCTTGACCTGGCCCGGCGGCACGTGGGTGTAGTCGATGGTGCCCTTCTGGAACTCGAGCCACATCGTGGTGGCCTGCTCGATCACCGGCATGTGGATGCGGTCCACGTACCCGGCGTTCTCCTTGTCCCAGTAGTCCGGGTTCTTGACCAGCTCGACCTTCTGGTTCTGGTCCCAGCTCTCGACCATGTACGGGCCGGTACCGACCGGCTTCTCGTTGAACTCCTTGGCGCCTACCTCGTCGATGTACTCCACGGGGCTAGCTGCCGTGACCAGGTGACCAAGAGTGAGCGGGAACTCGGCGAACGGGTACCGGAGTGTGACCTCGAGTGTGTAGTCATCGAGAGCCTTGACCCCTGTGAGCCCAGCCTCGGGATCCGCCTGGTAGCCGTCGTCACCACACCCCTCGACGGGCGCGAGGATGTACGAGGTGTACGACTGGTTCTCCGGATCGGTGACGCGGTCCCACGAGTCGACGAAGTCCTGTGCAGTCACCTCGCGACTGACGGGCGGCTGGAACATGACGCCCTTCTTGAGCGTGAAGGTGAAGACGGTAGCCTCGTCGTTAGCCTCGTAACCCTCGGCGATGCAGGGGACCGCGGCCATGTTGCCGTCGTCGCCGACCTCATACTTCATGAGGCCCTCGAAGATCTGGTGCTGGACCTGGCTACCCTCGGACTCGTAGTTGCCGTTGAGGCAGTCGAGATAGACGGGGTTGGCGGCAAGAGCGAAGTTGTACGTGCCGCCAGGCTTAGGCTCGTCGCCGCCGCCTGTGGTACCGCCGCCGCCCTCCTCTTCCTCACCGCAGGCAGCGAGGGCCAGGATGAGCGCGACAGCGAGCGCCAGTACGACGGCCGCGCCGCGCCACTTTGCGGTGAAGTGTGCCACTGCGTCCTCCTTTGCTGCGTGTGCGAGATGCCCGCGCCCCTGCCCCACTTGCCTGAGCGCCGGCCCGAGGCTCACGCCTCGGAAGTGGTCGTCGCTGGCCGACACCTCCCTTCAGTCCGCGCCCCGCCCCGGAGGTCACGGACAAGACGGGCAGTACCGCCGGACACGGTGACGCGCATCCGGCGCTCTGGGGAGACTGATCGCCACACTCCCACCGACACGGTGGCTAAAGCCTCCAGATCAGCAGGAAGGTCGTGATGAAGAACACCACGCCGGTGACGATGGTGTAGCGAGTGAGGTTGCGCTCCATGACGCTGGCCTGGGCGGCGAACGAGAAGCCTGTGACACTGGCCATGCCGGAGTCCTTGCCTGAGTGCATGAGGATGAGGGCCACCAGCAGGATGCACACGATGAAGTGGACGACGATGAGTATGGTCGTGATGATCAATTCGCTCTCCTTGTATGACACACGCCAGGGGCGCCACGCGTCAGCATAGTCCGAGATATGCAGGTATGCAACGCGACACGCTGACGTGCCACCGTCAGTGGGGACCTCCGCGCAGCAGGAGGTCCCGCCCGGTCATCTCGTCCGGCGGAGTGACACCCAGCAGGCCGAGCACCGTGGGCGCCAGGTCGGCCAGGACCCCGCCCTCGCGGATCTCTGCCGAGCCACCGGGTACCGTGACGATGAGTGGTACCGGGTTCGTGCTGTGTGCGGTGCTCACGCTGCCATCGGGCTCGAGCATGGCTTCGGAGTTACCGTGGTCGGCCGTGATGACGCAGACGCCTCCCATGTCAGCGACCGTCTCAGTGACGCGGCCGACACACTCATCGACGGTCTCCACCGCCTGGACGGCCGCCGTGAACACGCCGGTGTGGCCGACCATATCGGCGTTGGCGAAGTTGACGACGACGAAGTCGAACTCGCCACCGGCCAGCTGCCCCACGAGCTCATCGGTGACCTCACGGGCGCTCATCGACGGTTTGAGGTCGTAGGTAGGGACGTCGCGTGGACTGGGCACGAGGATGCGGGTCTCGCCCCGGACCGGCTCCTCCACACCGCCGTTGAAGAAGAAGGTGACGTGGGCGTACTTCTCTGTCTCGGCGATATGCAGCTGCCGCAGGCCGTGCTCGGCCAGCACCTCGGCGAGCACGTGCTGCGGCCGCTCAGGCGGAAAGGCGATGGGCAGCGGGAACTCGCGCTTGTACTCGGTCATAGTGACGAAGTCGACCTGCGGGGGTCGGGGGCCCCGGTCGAAGCACTCGAAACCGCGCTCGAAGAAGGCTCGCGTGAGCTGTCGGGCTCGGTCTGGGCGGAAGTTGAAGAACACGCAGACGTCGCCGTCCTTGACCCTCGTGGCAGGCGAGGGGTCCACCACGGTGGGCACGACGAACTCGTCGTTCTCCCCGCGCTCGTAAGCAGCTTGCACGGCGGCTTGCGCCGTGGGCGCCGACAGCCCCTCACTGTACACGAGCGCATCGTAGGCCAGCTTGGTGCGCTCCCACCGGGTGTCGCGATCCATGGCGTAGTACCGGCCGGCGACCACGCCAAAGCGCCCGACGCCGCACTCCGCGAAGAACCCCTGCACCTCGTCGAGGTACCCCGATGCACTCCGTGGCGGCGTATCGCGCCCATCGAGGAACGCGTGGACCACGACGTCGTGCAGACGCTCGCGCGCAGCCAGCTGCAACAGTGCGCGCAGGTGGCCGAGGTCTGAGTGCACGCCGCCGTCTGAGACGAGACCCATGAGGTGCAGCGTGGAGCGACGGCCGGCAGCCTTGGCGCAGGCCTGGAGGAGCACCCGGTTCTCAAAGAAGCTGCCGTCGGCGACAGCCCGACTGATCCGGGTGAGGTCCTGGTACACGACGCGCCCGGCACCGATGTTCAGGTGCCCTACCTCCGAGTTGCCCATTTGCCCGGGAGGCAGGCCTACGGCCTCACCGCCGGCGGTGAGCAGGCCGTGTGGGTGAGTCTCCCAGAGGCTGTCGAACACCGGCGTGTGCGCCGTTGCGACGGCATTGCCCGGACCGCTGGGAGCCGACCCCCAGCCGTCCATGACGATCAGCACCACCGGCCGGTAGTGAGCAGCCGGTCCGGGCGGCGCCGACGGTGACCCGCCGGGCTGACCGGCCGGACGCATCAGCCGACCGATACGAACTTGACGATGCGTGCGAACTCGACCGGGTCCAGGCTGGCCCCGCCCACGAGGACTCCGTCGATGTCCGGCTGGGCCATGAGCTCATCGATGCTGGACGCCTTGACGCTGCCACCGTAGAGGATGCGTGCCTGCGCACCCAGCTGCGAGCGCGCAGCCAGTTGAGAGCGCACGAACGCGATGGTCTCCTGAGCCATCTGGGCGGTGGCCTGACGGCCAGTGCCGATGGCCCAGATAGGTTCGTAGGCCACCGCCAACTCAGCGATCTGAGCGTCGTCGAGCTCCGCGAGGTCTGCCGTGAGCTGTTCGGCGAGCCGCTGCTCCGTGGCGCCGCTCTCTCGCTCCTCGAGCGTCTCGCCGATGCACAGGACTGGCCGGAGGCCGGCCGCGAAAGCGGCCGGCAGCTTCTTCGCGAGCTCGGCGTCCGTCTCTTTGTAGTACTGGCGCCGCTCGGAGTGGCCCAAGATGACCCACCACACGCCGAGCTCCGTCAGCATGCCAGGAGACACCTCACCCGTATAGGCCCCCTTGGCTGCGAAGTGCATGGTCTGCGCGCCGACGGCGACGCCGCTGCCGTCGGTCTCCGCCAGCGCCGTCTCGAGCGACGAGAACGGCGGGCAGATGAGGATGTCCCGGTCTTCGACGCCGGCAACAGCCGGCACGAACGCGCGCAGGTACTCGCGCGTCTCGACACGGGTCATGTGCATCTTCCAGTTGCCCGCCATGAGCGGACGACGAGTCGTGGTCACCTGTCCATCTCCTTTCGTGTCGCCGACCGAGGCTCGCGTCGAGCCAGGAGTCAAGCCGGCGACGTCATGTGTCTCACGCATCGAGCAGTGCCGCCACACCCGGGAGCGTGCGGCCTTCCAGGAACTCCATGGACGCACCGCCGCCCGTGGAGATGTGGGTGAACCGCTGCTCGTCGCTGAACCTCCGCACCGCGCTGACGGTGTCGCCACCGCCCACGACCGTGGTGCCCTGACACGCGGCGACAGCCTCGGCGACGGCTTTGGTGCCGGCCGAGAACGCGGCGACCTCGAACATGCCCATGGGCCCGTTCCAGAACACGGTACCGGCGTTCTCCAGCCTGCTAGCGAAGGTCGCGACGGTTGCCGGCCCCACATCGAGGCCCATGAGTCCCGCCGGCATGTCCGTGGCTGCGACCACGCGTGGCGCCGAGGTGTGCTCCGGGCTCTCGGCCACGACCACGTCCGTGGGCAGGAGCAGGCTGCTAGCACCGCCCTGGGCCGCCTCGAGAGTCTGGCGGGCCACGTCCACGCTGTCGGCCTCGGCCCGCGAAGTGCCGATCTGCAGCCCCTGCGCCAGATAGAACGTGAAGCACATGGCGCCGCCGATGAGGACCTCGTCGGCGACCTGCAGCATCTTGTTGACCACGCCGATCTTGTCCGACACCTTGGCGCCCCCGAGGATCACGACGAACGGCCTGGCTGGCTGAGCCAGGAGTCGGCCCAACACTCGCAGCTCCTCGGCCATGAGGAGACCCGCGACTGCGGGCAGCAGTCGCGCCACTCCCTCTGTGGAGGCGTGCGCCCGGTGGGCCGCGCCGAACGCGTCATTGACGAAGACCTCGGCCAGAGCGGCCAACTGAGCGGCGAACACCGGATCGTCGGCCGTCTCTTCAGGATGGAACCGCAGGTTCTCTAGGAGCGCGACCTCGCCGCCCTGTAGAGCACCGACCGCCGCCTCGACGGCGGACCCTACGCAGTCGTCGAGCTGTTGGACGGGCACGCCCAGCAGCTCTGAGAGTCTCTGCGCCACCGGCGCCAGACGCAGCGCCTCGACCACCTGGCCCTTGGGCCTGCCCAGGTGCGAGGCCAGCACCACCGCGCAGCCGCGTTCACGCAGCACCTGGATGGTAGGCACTGCTTTGCGGATACGCGTGTCGTCGGCCACACGACCACTCTCGAGCGGCACGTTGAAGTCGACGCGCACCAGGACACGCTTACCGTCCAGCGGGTAGTCGAGAACCGAACGCTTGTCCACGGAGAGCCTCCCGCGTGGTGACTTGCAGGTGAACGGCGCCGCCTCAGTCTCTCCACGAGCGCGGCGCGGCGAGGGGTCAGGGGAGCACGCGCTTGACCAGGTCGGCCGTGCGGCAGCTGTAACCCCACTCGTTGTCATACCACGACACCACCTCGACCAGCTCCCCGCACTTCATGGTGAGCGCCGCGTCGACGATGGACGAGTGGCTGTCGTGGATGATGTCGCTGGACACGATGGGATCCTCGCAGAACCGCAGCACGCCCTTCATTGGGCCTTCCGCGGCCGCCTTGAGGGCGTCATTGACCTCTGACGGCGACGGCCGCGACGTGAGCAGTGAGACGAGGTCGACCACCGAGCCGTCCGGTACCGGCACCCGTAGAGCGAAACCGTCGAGCTTGCCCTTGAGCTCTGGGATGACCTCGCCGACGGCGCGCGCCGCACCTGTGGTCGTGGGGATGATGGAGACCGCTGCGGCGCGCGCCCGCCGCAGGTCTTTGTGAGGGAAGTCGAGGATGGGCTGGTCGTTGGTGTACGCGTGGATGGTGGACATGGTCCCACATTCGAAGCCGAACGAGTCAAGCAGGACCTTCACGACCGGCGCCAGACAGTTGGTGGTACAACTGGCGTTGGAGATGACGTGGTGAGTCTGCGGATCGTAGTCACCGTCGTTGACGCCCATGACGATGGTGACGTCTGGCCCCTTGGCCGGAGCCGAGATGATGACCTTCTTGGCACCAGCCTTGAGGTGCTAGGCCGCATCCTCTCTCTGCGTGAACAGATCGGAAGAGCGTCGTGTAGGGAAAGAGTGTAGGATAGGGTG
>CAYMTC010000078.1:0-7902 GCA_964393265.1 uncultured Thermoleophilia bacterium | reverse complement strand
GGCCCCTGTCACACCCGCCCGCCCTGCGGTTCCCCGGAACGTCGTGTCGTGCGCCTCACGGCACACACTCCTTGCCGCGAGCAGGCGATTCGGCTATTGTGTAGGTGCTTTGTTACTTCCTCACCCTGCATCTCCAGCCCGCCCCCAGCTTCACCGGGGCGGGCTTGTGTGTGTCGGACCTCCGCACCGCACTGAGCGCACCTGCCACCGAAGAGAGAATCATGCCTGATACCGTTCCGCCCGCACCTGCCGGCGACCAGCCGCGATCCGCATCCGACCAAGCCGCGATCTCGCAGCCACCGTCCTCCCACCGCAGGAGGCGCGGTGGCCGAAGCCAGCGTAGGGGGCGGTCGGCAGACGCCGCCGCCGTGCTGGTGGACCCGCTCGACGACGCTGCGAGCATCAGCGAGCACAGCGAAGGTGCAGAAGGTGACCGCGGCGAGCGCCGAACCCAGTCTGGCTCGAGGCCGCCCCGCGCCGGCGACGGCCACACGCCGCGCTCCGCGCGCAAGACCCCTGGCCGTGATCGGCACAGGGGAAAACAGCGCCCGCCGAGCCAAGCCATCCCGGCGCCGCGGTCACACACCCGTCCAAGACGACAGGCAGTCGACCCTGCCGCGTTCCGCCCGTTGGGCCTCAACGACACGTTGCTGGAGAGCGTAGGTCAGCTGGGATTCGGGCAGCCCACACCTATTCAAGAGCGCAGCATCCCGCTTGTCCTAGAGGGGCGCGACGTCGTTGGCTGTTCCCAGACGGGGACGGGCAAGACACTGGCCTTCGTCGCACCCATCCTGCAGCGAGCAGCCATCGGCAACCACGTCAAAGCCCTAGCGATCACACCTACGCGAGAGCTTGCCCGGCAGATAGAAGAGGTGGCTCTGGAGCTCGCCGAGGTCACCGGCCACCGTGTCACCGCGGTCTTCGGCGGCACAGACTACGACCGTCAGCGCCGCAAGATAGCCCAGGGCGTCGACTTCCTGGTCGCGACCCCCGGCCGTCTACTCGACTTGCAGCGAAGGGGAGACGTCGATCTGTCGCACGTCAAGTACCTGGTCGTGGACGAGGCGGACCGCCTTCTGGACATGGGGTTCTGGCCAGACGTGCGGCGCATCGTCCACTCTCTTCCCAAAGACCGCCAGAACCTCCTCTTCTCGGCCACGATGTCACGCGGAGTGCTCGAAGTGATCCGGGACACCCTGCGCTCACCGGTGCACATCGAGGTAGGCGAACGCGCCACTCCCGTCGCCAACGTCGACCAGGTCGTGCTGCCGGTGAACGCCGACCAGAAGACCGACCTCCTACTCCACTACTTCAAGACGCACGATCCCACACGCACACTGGTCTTCACTCGCACCAAGGTGCGTACAGACCGTGTGGCCCGAGCCCTCAAGCAGCAAGGCATCAGCGTCACAGCCATCCACTCAGACCTGGGCCAAGGACAGCGCATGGACGCGTTGGAGGGCTTTCGCGCAGGCGCCATCCAGGTGCTGGTCGCCACCGACATCGTGGCCCGCGGCATCGACGTCCAGGACATCTCCCACGTGGTCAACTACGACGTACCGGAGCGGCCGGAGGACTACATCCACCGCATCGGCCGCACGGCCCGTGCGGGGGCGCAGGGCACGGCCATCACGCTCCTCTGTGCCGACGAGGGCTACCTCCTCAAGGACATCGAGCGTCTCATAGGGCAGGAGCTACCACGCACGGACCTGACCAGCTTCGACTACACCCAACGCGCCATCCCACGTTCCTCAGAACTGCCTAGACGACCGGGCAAGCTTGTCTACTCGGGAGGTGCCCGCAAGGCCATGAAGTTCGGCCTGCGCAACGTCAAGAAGGGCACTGGACGCATCGTCAAGCGCTGATGCCAGCCTGCTCACAGCATCACCAGTGAAGCAGCGGCAGACACCTGACCGCCGGTCAGCGTTGGCGCAACGCGTCTTCCTCCTGGCTCCGTGGTCCGGCATCCTGGCACTGGTCTGCGCTGCGTTCGGCGCCCTGAGCCAGGTCGTGAGCGTGGACCACGACCTCTCACCGTGGTCTCTCGTCGCTACCATCGCAGCACTCGTCCTCGGCGCCTATGCGGCGCTTGGCGCCGTCCGCGGCAGAGGGCGCAGCGACGTCGCCTTGGGAGCGCTCCTGCTGGCGATCCTGAGTCTCATGCTCTGGGTGTGGATCAACAGCTCCGACCAGCTCAAGACACCTACCTGATGTGCGTCCAGTCGCCCGGTCGGGCGGCAGCCGTCCGCTTCATCCAGCGCTGACGCCACAGTCGGCGTCGGCTGCGGCCACGTTTGGCGACGCGCACCTCTCGCGAGAGAATGACCTCGTGCCAGCACCGTCGCGACGACGGTGATGGCCCCAAGCTGTGTAGGCCGTCGTCACACCGCACCGGAGGTCACCTTGGACATCAAGCCCTTCGCCTTGGAGCGCTACTTCGCTGCCCATGAGTTCTCGGCCCGCTACCTGCTCTCCAGCTCGGACTGTGACGGACTGCCCATGACCGAGCTGCTGTCCTGGGCCGACGACGAGACACGCGCCCTCTGGGACAGCCTGACACTGGGCTACACCGAGTCACCGGGCCACCCGCTGCTGCGACGCGAGATAGCCGCGCTCTATAGCGGCGTGGAGGCGGACGAGGTGATCGAGTTCGTGCCAGAGGAAGCCATCTTCGCTGCCATGCACTGCCTCGTAGAGCCTGGCGCCAAAGTGGTCTGCACGTTCCCGGGCTACCAGTCCTTGTACCAGATCGCCGTCGCCCTCGGCGCCGAGGTGCGCCACTGGCTGCCTCACGAGGAGCAGGGCTGGCACTTCGATCCTGCGGATCTGGAAGAGCAGGTCCACGAGAAGACTCGGCTCATCGTCGTGAACTTCCCCCACAACCCTACGGGTGCACTGCCGTCACGCGATGACTTCCTCCGCATCGTGCAGATAGCCCGTGACTGCGATGCGCACCTGTTCTGCGACGAGATGTACCGGTATCTGGAGCAGGACGAGGGCGACCGCCTTCCCTCCGCACCAGAAGTGTACGAGAAGGCGGTCGCCCTCTTCGGCATGTCGAAGACGTACGGGCTCGCCGGACTTCGAGTCGGCTGGCTGGTGACTCACGACGACGACCTCCGTCGCAAGCTGCAGTCGTTCAAGGACTACCTCACGATCTGCGGTAGCGCACCCAGCGAGGTGCTCACCGTCATCGGCCTGCGCAACCATGCGCAGATCGTCGCGCGCCACCGCGACCGCATAGCACGTAACCTGGACGCCGTGGCAGCTTTGGTGGCGGCGCACGACGACCGCTTGGCGTGGGTGCGTCCGCGCGCCGGCAGCATCTGCTTCCCGCGTCTACGAGGTGGCCAGAGCGCGGACGCCCTAGCCGACGGCTTGCTGCGCGAGCACGACGTCATGATCGCGCCGTCTGGCGCCTTCAGCTACGGCGATCGCCACATCCGGATCGGCTTGGGACGCAAGGCCCTGCCGCGGGCGCTCGCGCTGCTCGACGAGTATCTCGCCAGCCACCCAGCACCACGCTGAGACTGTGTACCCCAAGCACTCCCTAGGCCGTACCTCGGACGGCGCAGTACAGAGGCCGCTGTCCCGCCGTACCCGTCGCCCACTGCTTGCGCCCGCCCTCGCAGCCACAGCATTCTCGGTGGCTTGCGCTGGGCTGCTCGCCGCCTGCGGCGCTCAGCAGCCCACCTCCACACCGAGGCCGCGGCCCAACCACGCGCTCGTCGTCTTCGATGGCGACTCGCTCACCGAGGGCTTCATGCTTGAGCCTCACCAGAGCTACCCGGCTCAGGTCATGCGTCAGCTGCCCGACGGCACGCGCTCGGTGAACGTCGCCGTGAGCGGCCAAACGTGGCCGGAGCTCCTCAGCGACGTCGCCCAAGAAGTGGATCCATACGCAGAGGCAAACGCTGAGAGACACGTCGTCGTCGTCTGGGCAGCCGCCAATGACCTGGCTATGGGCTACTCGCCTCAGGAGGTCCTGGCCAACGCGCGCACGTACTGTCTGGGACGGCGTGAGCGTGGCTTCACCGTGCTCATCCTGACGATGTACCCACTGGAACCGCCCCAGGCCGACGCCGACTACGACCGCGTCCGGCGTGACTACAACGAGCTGCTGCGTGTCCACTGGCAGAAGTTCGCCGACGGGCTCATCGATGTCGCGGCGGACCCCCGCATCGGTGACGCCTCAGGCGAGAGCCGCAGTCGCTACTTCATCGACATGGTCCACCTCAACGAGGCCGGCTACGGGGTCATCGCCGACTGTGTCATACGCGTCCTCCAGCCGCTGGTGCCGCCACGCTGATGGAAGCCGCTGGCGAGCAGCGAGCCTGGTACGAACCCCTTCTGGACCGGGGCGTCCTGCCAGACCGAGTGCTGCGCTTGGCGGTGCGTCGCCGGCTGGCCGTCCTACTGCAACGGCTGGAACATGGACAGACGCAGGCGGGGACATCGGGCAGTGGAGCGTTGCGCGACGCCCCCGCCGACGCACCTCTGGCCACAGCGAGCCAGCGCGCGAACGAGCAGCACTACGAGCTGCCGCCCGCGTTCTTCGCCGCCTTCCTAGGCCCCCGACGGAAGTACAGCTGCTGTCTGTTCCCGGCCGGTGACGGCGCCGACGACGTGGCAGCCGAGCGCGGCGGCGTTGACATCCTGAGCCAAGCCGAGGATGGCATGCTGCACCTGTCCAGCGAACGCGCCGACATCCAGGACGGCATGGCCGTCCTGGACCTCGGCTGCGGCTGGGGCTCGTTCAGTCTGTGGCTCGCCGAGCATCTGCCCGCATGCCGCGTCACCGCCGTGTCCAACTCACGGTCCCAAGGTGAGTACATCCGCCAGCGCGCAAGAGAGCTGGGTCTCGGGGGGATCGAGGTCCTCACCTCTGACGTCTCGTACTTCCAGCCCGACCGACGCTACCAGCGCATCGTGTCCATCGAGATGCTCGAACACCTCCGCAACCACCGCGCGGCGTTGGCCCGCATGGCCGACTGGCTCACGCCCGACGGCAGAGCCTTCGTGCACGTGTTCAGCCACCGCCGCTTCGCCTACCTCTTCGACGAGTCACGACGTGAGGACTGGATGGCGCGCCATTTCTTTGCCGGCGGCACCATGCCTTCGCACGGGTTCCTGCCGTCGCTGAACGCCGATCTCGAGTGCGTCGCTGACTGGTGGCTACCAGGTACCCACTACCGTCGCACGCTCGAGGCGTGGCTGCGTCGCTACGACGCCGAGTATGCCCGTGTGCTGCCCATCCTGCAGGAGGTCTATGGGGGCAAGTCACGTGCCGGCGGCGGAGCCGGTCACGACCACGCTCACACGGCGCCGGGCGCACCATCCGTGGACCCTGCGGTCCTCGCGTGGTGGCACCGTTGGCGCCTCTTTTTCATAGCTTGCGCCGAGACGTTCGGGTACCGGCAAGGTCAGGAGTGGGGTGTCTCTCACTACGTGTTCCGCCGCGCTCGCTGACCCTGTCCCGCCCGCGTCCGCGACAGCAGTCGCAATGCCCACATCCACTTGCCAAGGGCCGCGCCGCGTGCGAGCCTAGAGTGCCGACGCCGCTGTCCATCCGCACGGGAGCCGCCATGACCAGCACAGCAGCAGCAGCACGCCTGCCCGTCGAGCGCTGGTTCGCGACCATCGCCGAGCGCCGCTCGCGACGCAGTTACGACGGTCGGCCTGTCTCTGACGACACGCTGAAGGGACTACAGGACCACCTTGAGGCCTTTCGCCCCTTCCCCTCAGCCCGAGCGAGCCTGGTGCCCGACGCTGGTAGCGATCTCTACAGGTCGTCAGCAGATGAACGCACCGCGACGATGGGTAAGGCCGGCCTCTTCGCTGGCATAGCGGGATCGTACGCACGCGTGGACGGGGCGCCCTCCGCGCTGGTCTTCATCGGCCAGGACCACGCGCCAGGAGTCCCTGAGCAGGTGGGGTACGTAGGACAGGCCGCCGTACTTGAGGCCACAGCCCTGGGACTGGGCACCTGCTGGATCGCCGGCCTGTTCAGTCCGGCCAAAGCCGCTCAGCTTGCCCGACTCTTAGAGAACGAGCGTGTGTACGCCGTGTCCCCGTTAGGACGACCCGCCGACTGCCTCTCCGGCAAGGAGCGATAGGTCTTCCGCTCTGGCGGCTCGTTGCGGCGACGGCCCCTTGAGCACATCGCCTTGGGTCTCGCCACGAAGGACTGGCCATCATGGGCGCTTGCGGGTGTGCGGGCGGCTCAGTTGGCGCCCTCGGCCCAGAACCGGCAACCCTGGCGCTTCCGGGTCGCCGGCAGCGACGTCGTGCTCTCGTTCGACGGCCCTGAGTCGGCACACATATCCAAACGTCTGGACTGCGGTATCGCGATGCTGCACTTCGAGCTCGGAGTACGCCACTTCGGCCGCTCCGGCAGCTGGGAGCTGCCGCCCACGCGCCCAGAGGATGAAGGCACCCACATCCCGGGCCTCAGGGTCACGGACGTGGCCCGCTGGCACCCCTCCCGTTGAGCGACCTCCCATACCGTCCGCCACCGGCGAGCTCAGCGACGCCAGTACACGGGCGTCACTAGCAGCAGCAGAGTGAAGAGCTCCAGGCGGCCCAGGAGCATGCACACCGAGAGTGTGACCTTCGCGGGCCCTGGCATCCACGCGAAGGTCTCGGTAGGTCCTACGTGACCCAAACCAGGGCCCACGTTGCCCAAGGTGGCCGCGACCGAGGTCATCGCCGTCTCAAAGTCGATGCCGACGATCGACACCAGGACCACCGCGATACAGTAGACGAGCAGGTACACCACCAGGAAGCTGGTGACACCACGCAACACGTCGTTGGCTATCGGCTTGGTGCCAAGGTGTATCGGCGTCACCGCGTGAGGATGCACCAAGTGCCGCATCTCGCGGTAGCCGCGCTTGAGCAGCAGCTGGATGCGGACACACTTGATCGAGCCGGCCGTGGATCCGGCGCATCCGCCAAAGAACATGAGTCCGAACAGGACCACTTGCGCGACCGGCGGCCAGAGCTCGAAGTCGGCGGTGACATACCCGGTGGTGGTCATCATGGAGACCACCTGGAACGTCGCCAGCCGTACTTGCTCAGCCACACCTGCACCGTAAGCCACCAGCAAAGCGACCGTCACCACGAGGCTCGCCACGACGATCGCCCTGACGTAGAACCGGAACTCCGGATCCTTCACGTACCGCTGTGGCCGACCGGTCAGTGCGAAGTAGTGGAGAGCGAAGTTGGTCCCTGCAAGCAGCATGAACGCGGTGATCACCCACTCCACGTAGGAGCTATGGAACGCACCGACACTGGCGTTCTTGGTGGAGTAGCCCCCAGTCGCCATGGTGGTGAACGAATGGCAGACCGAGTCGAACCAACCCAAACCTCCAGCCATGAGCATGATGACTTCCGCCGCCGTGATGCCTACGTATACGAGCCAGAGCACCTTGGCGGTGTCGCGGATGCGCGGCCTGAGACGGTCCGGCTCGGGGCCAGGCATCTCCGCCTTGTAGAGCTGCATGCCGCCCACGCCCAGGGCTGGCAGGAGCGCCATGGCCAGGACGATGATGCCCATGCCGCCCAACCACTGCGTCATACTGCGCCAAAACAGGATGCTCCTGGGGACAACCTCTAGGTCAGTGATGATGGTCGAGCCGGTGGTCGTGAATCCGCTCACCGTCTCGAACCAGGCGTCGAGGAAGCTGGGCACCACGCCCGAGAAGTAGAACGGCAGGGCGCCGAGCAACGAGACGACCACCCAACCGAGGCCCACCACGGCAAAAGCGTCTCGCCGCTGCATCTCTTCGCGACCGGAGCGGAAGGCGAAGAACCCCGCACCACCCAGGCCGATGCAGATGAGGATGGATCGGTAGTAAGATCGGAAGAGCGTCGTGTAGGGAAAGAGTGTAGGATAGGGTGTAG
>CAYMTC010000077.1:0-7903 GCA_964393265.1 uncultured Thermoleophilia bacterium | reverse complement strand
ACTCCCGGGGCTCGCAGCGCTCCAACGCACATCACCACGTCAGGTGACTCGTGGTGGGCTTGGAGGTCGGGGCACCGATGTGGGATGCCTGCATCTCTGGTGCCGGCAGATGGGGGTACCTCACTCCGAGTGACTGAGGCACTTCTGCGTGCCCACAGGATGCTCGCGATCGGTCAGCATCCGGTGACACGGTCGCACACGCGACACCACGGCGCGTCACAAAGCGATGCATGCTCGACATGTGTCGTGTCAGTCCTTCTCGCGCACCCGCCCCTGCGATACGGCGAGATAGACGGTCCGGGGCACTGCACGGGGCAATCATCTTATGATGTACATAGCATAGAATACGTTCACGCTACGAAGACTGGAGTCGCGGCACGCCGGTGATGCATCGAGAGATGTCTGATGGGAACCAGGTCTCGGCGCAGTGCGCCCGTCTGCGAGGTCATTGGCTGCCAGTGCTTGTCCTCATCGTCCTGGCGTCACTGACGGTTGCGACAGGATGTGGCGAGTTTGACTACGCCGGGGTCTGGAGGGACTCCAGGTCAGGTGCGCTGGCGCTCAAGATCACGCTGGTCGACGGCCAGTGGATCGTCACTGACAGCCTTGGCAGCAGCTTCCGCTACGATGAGCGTGACGGGCGACTCGTCAAGGTGCAAGGAGCACCTGGGAGCCTGGTCGTGAGGGGAGAGAGGCTGGTGTGGGTCGAGGAAGGCTACGAACTGACCACTCTTGTCAGGGCCTCAGGGGTACCCTCCACTTGGCCGGAGCGTGGGCTGTTCAGGGCGTATCTCCGCGCTATGCGAGGACCCGTCGAGGCACACGGTGATATCGGCGACCTGCTCAGCAACTGGCCGTACACGCCGCGGGAGAAGTCTCTCACAACGGCTCGGCGGCTTTCTGCGGCGATGGACCCAGCGCAGGACATCATCGCACCCGCCAGCATCGGCAGGGCACACGCACGTCTGGTGGAGAAGATGGAGGAGTGTCAGGTCGCGTTGAGCGCGTTGGCCAAGACTCACGGCTCGGAGGCGAGCATCGAGGACCTCGACGACTCGTTCATGGCGTCCCTTCCATTCGCTGAGACCTGGGGCGCTAGGGCCCTCGCTCTGAGTGAGGAACTTGGGGTTTGCGTTCCTGACTACTGGCTGCTGCTAGTGGCGCCGTTGGACTAGCGTCCTGCAGGCCGATGAGGTCACGAAGGAGCCTGATGAGCCGGCCGAAGGATCTCGCTATGGTCGAACACAGCCAAGGAGTCCTCGTGGCCCGTCGGGAGTCGGCCAGGGGTCTTGGGCCGATATGGGAAGGTGTCCAACGTCAGCAGGCACACTCTAAGAAAGACCAGGGTGATGTAGTGCGGCGCCTTGGCTTGCCGGTCGTGAGGTGGGGGCGTCGCGCGCGGCGCAGTCTGCTGGTGACTGCGCTTCTCGGTTCGCTGTCTCTGGTGATTGCAGCCTGCGCGGGTCTTTACGGGCAGAACCAAGACGACTCCTCGCCATGGAGCATCCTCTGCCCGTATGGACGTCCTGAGTTCATCAGCCTCGCCTTCAGCACTGAGAGCGATGGTTGGGCAGTGGTGAGGCCTGCCCTCGGGGGTGGTAGGGAGTTACAGTGGACCGATGATGGCGGTCGCAGCTGGCAGCTCTGTGTCGGGACCATCACCGGTGGGCCGGCGGCAGAGGGCGGTCTCCCGGCGGCAAGCATCGACAGGCTCTGCTGGCCGGGCCAGGTACTCTGTGTCGGTCGACGCATGCTGCTGACCTATCGTCCCTCGTCATCGGCGCAGGCCACAGAGGCGCAGCAGGCGTCCGGAGTGCTGGCCAGCAGTGACGCCGGTGCGACCTGGCGGCAGATCCTCTCGGTCCCCGCCGGCGATGCGGTCCTGGCCCTCGCGGCCGCTGATGCGGCGCACCTCTGGGCTGTCTGCGGGACCGGCGACCGTGAGACAGGCAGCGGGCAGTACCTGCTGGCCAGCCGCGACGGCGGAGCGACGTGGGAGCGCCTCCCGCGAGGTTCCTATGGCGCTCCCTGGTCCTACCCCTCCCACCTGCGAGTCCCACCCCTGATCTTCGTCGATGCTCGGGCCGGTTGGTCGCTATACCGCCCCTCTCCTGACAGCGACCATCCGTCAGGCTCGATCGACACGACGGCCGACGGTGGCCGCACATGGAAGGCAGCCCAGGAGCCGGAATCCGGCCTCGAACACGGCCTCTTCTGGGGCTTCTCTGCGCTGAGCGCCGAGCAGGCGTGGGTCGTCTTTCGGGAGCCGGGGGAGAGAAGCCCACTGATGTGGACAGTCGACGGCGGTAGCACGTGGAAGCGCTGCTACGTCGATGATCGTGCCCTGTTGGGTGTCGGCTTCGTCGATAGCGACCACGGCTGGGTAGTCGGCAATATCGGCCGCAGGAACGCGATCTACGCGACCGACGACGGCGGTGAGCACTGGCAGAGGGAGATCACGCTGCAGAGCAACGACAGTAACACCGGGGACGACTGGGTGTTCATCCGCGCCGGCGATAGCCTCTACGCCTCGAATGGCGATGTGCTGCTCTCGCGAGAGATGCCGCCGTCAGCTGACTAGGCATCGGACACGTGCACGATCATCACCAGCGACCGCGGCGATGTCGTTGAGCTGCTCGACCAAGACGGCGATCCCTTCGCCGCCTACCGCTACGATGAGTGGGGCGACCCACTGGGCGCCGGTGGCGGGATCAGCACCCGGGCGACCGATCTCATACCAGCACAACTGGCCAGCGACATCGCCTGCCGCCAGGTGCTGCGCTATGCTGGCTATGCCTACGATGCCGAGAGTGGGCTCTACTACTGCTCGGCGCGCCACTACGACCCCTACAGCCGGCAGTTCATCACCAAGGATCCGGCTGATGCCGATGGCGAGGAGGCCTGATGTCGGCGTCTCTGTCTCCCAGTTGGGCGCGCCGCAGCCACTGTGTGCGCCACGACGTGCCTCGCCCGCTGCGCCACATCCCATGCTGCGCCGGCGATGACTATGGTAGGCAGAGAGGGTAGGCACGTGCGCCCACGTCTGTCGGGCAGAGCTAGGCGGCTGTCGCGCACGCACTGGGTAGTGCTGGCCTGCGCAGCGCTCCTCGGAGCGATCGCCGCCTTCCTCGTGTGCCTTCCGTACTTCGGCTCTGCGCCGCCGCCGGGAGAAGCGATCGGCCGCTCGAGCTCAGCCGACGGCAGGTGGCTGGTCCGCGACCACTATGTCGGGGGAGGCGCAGGCGGCCATGCCACTGCGTGGATCGAGGTCCGCCCGGCGGGCGGCCAGCCCTGGCGGACCGTTTACTACGGCTCCCTTGCCGATGTGACGTGGCGCGGGAACGACACGCTCGAGCTCATCGAGGTCGAGTCAGAGACACATCACCGCCTCGACCTGGCCCAGGGAGAGACCTACGACGTGCGCGTCGACGATCTCGTCAACCTGATCGGTGGCGTCATCTACGCCTTCTTGGCGTTCTGCGCCTTCACGGCCGCCGGCGTCGGCATCGTTTGGGCGTCCCGGCGATCGGCGCGGGCGGCGCAAGGTCCTCGGTCAGCACGGTGACGGCCAACGGCCCGGGCGGCTTGTGGTAAGTTGTGGCGTCTAGACGACTCTGCGAGGTGGTCTCTCATGCGCTGGACACCTGCTGTGTTGGCCGTTGCCGCCGCTCTCATCCTCGCGAGCCCCGCTCTCGCTGGCCCGCTGTCGCTGCCGGTCCCCATCGACACCTCGCGGAGCCTGGCAGAGCAATTCGGCTACTACCCCGACTACCAGCGCCATGTCCCCACGTTCGACAGCGCCAACCGGCCTGTGATCCGCAGTAGGACGGCGTCGCAGGATGCCACGGAGTCTGTGACCACGCTACGGGACGGCTCCTGGCAGCAGAGCAGTCTCACCGATGCTGTGCGCGCGGCCTACCCGGACTTCGCCGGCTACATGGGCGCCGGCGGTTTCGCCTCGGACCGTGTCGTGGTCGACAGCAGCGATCGTCTCTACACCATCGCGACCATCCGGCTGGAGGAAGGCGATTTCCGCAACGTCATGGTCTACTCGGCAGACGGGCAGACGTGGCGCGTCGTCGAGCTGCCGTTCGGTCGGGAGCAGCCCTACATGGACGACGCCAACCGCGGCAACGTGGCATGCGAGTGGTCCACCGGCCAGGACCCTATCGACGGACCACCGTTCATCGCCGTCTGGCGAGAGGTGGGCGACTGGCCGGGCAGTCACGCCTCACGCAACCAGCTCTACGTGACGCAGCCGCGGTGGCAGGGTGACGAGGTGGTCGTGCCCCAGCCGCAGCTGGTCACATCAGACTTCCTGGGCATGGTGCAGAGCGTGGGAGGTACCTCGTTCGCCCGCACCATCGGTGACAGGACGTACTTCACCTGGACACAGGTGCGCCGTCCGCAGGCTGGGGTCCCGGCTGTGGACGCGGGCCAGTTCCTCACACGGGTCACTCGCGACTTCACTGTGCGCAGAGGTCGTGTGGCGACGTATCGGTTCCAGGTGTCGTACGGGCCACCGGCGGGCCACACGGCAAGCGGTGTCACCGCCCGCGTGGTGCTCACGGTGCGTGATGCGCGCGGTGCCTCACGCATGAGGAGATCGCTTGGTGACGTAGCGGTCAACACCACCAAGAGCTACAAACGGCGGTGCCGCCTCAAGCCTGGCTACTACACCTACGAGGTGCGGGCCGTCCTGCCCGATGGCACCGTGCAGCAGAGCATCGGCAGGGGGCGGTTCATCGTCCGCTTGCGGAGCGGCAGACTGCCCACGATGAAGCCGTCGGCGGCGTGGCTGGCCGTAGGGGAGGAGCGTGACCTGGCCAAGGGGACACCGACGTACGTAGGTGTCTACGATCACGTTGCGAGTCGCGTCGTACAGAGCAAGCTCGTCCTCTACGCGGACCCAGTCGACAACAATCACTGTACGCCGGCGCTTGTGGCCGACAGCGCCGGCGTCCTGCACCTGGTGGCCGGCGCCCACCACAAGCCTTTCCGCTACACGTACAGTGTCAAGCCCCTGGACATCAGCCAGTGGGCACCGCCGGAGAAGATCTTGCAGAGCGGGTATTGGACGAGCGCCACAGACTACGACGGCGTAGGCAAGCAGACGTACGCCTCGCTGGTCTGTGGCGCCGATGACACGTTGCACCTGGTGTTCCGGCAGGACTGCCGGGAGCGCGGTGGGCGCTTCCCCGGCAAGAGCTACCAAGTCCTCGCGTACCAGTCGCGGCCTCCAGGCGGGCCGTGGAGCGCGGCCCGCACGCTGGCCTACCACGCCGCGGGGCCCGGCTACACCAACTACTACCAGAAGCTCACCGCGGATCGGAACGGTCGCCTGTTCCTGTCGTTCAGCGTCTACCGTCACGCCGGCGTACCTGCCATCTACCGGGCCTACCGGCGCTTCCGCTACCGCATGCTGTGGTGGTCGGACGACGGCGTGCAGTGGCACTTCGCCACCACCGAGACGTTCGCTGGGTCGATCGTGACCGGTGACTGACCTGGAGAGACTGTCGTCAAGTGCAGGCACGGTATGCAGATACGACGGGGGGGGGGGGTGCCGGTGTTTGATCCCCCCCGCCCGGCGGGTAAGGCGCCCCGTGTGACGGCCCTTCGGCGCGCCGGCTGCCTCACATGATCACGACGAGGCACCGCTGCGGCGTCTGTGTCAGCGCGGCTTCGGCGCGAGCTGGAAGTTCACCGTGCGCACTGCGCCGGTGTCGGAGGGCAGACTGGTCACAGTCTTGCGCACACGCTTCAGCGTGGACTTGCTGGCGTAGATCTTGTAGTCGGTCTGCGGCTTGAGGGTGGCGTGGATGACGTAGACACCCTGCCGGTTGGTCTTGACGTCCCAGTTGAGGATCTGCACGGTGGCATAGGCTGCAGGCTTGCGCGTCTTCTTGTTGATGACCTTGCCGGTGATCACGGTCGGGAGCACCTGGCAGCGGAAGGTGAAGCGCTTGGCCTGCGTGGGCGAGCTGTGGATCAGGTGGTGGGCGGTGTGGTAGTAGAGGGGCGTGGTCGAGAACACGGCCTGCTTGTTGGGGAGGACGCTCAGGTCCTGGCTGAACGAGTAGAAGCCGTAGGTGTTGCTGGCGGCCACCAAGATGGGGCTGGGCAGCGAGGGATCGTGCATGTACATGGCAGCGTTGGCTACGGGCATGCTCCAGGCCGTGCGGCCCACACCGCCGTAGCCGATGATGTAACCGGAGACGTTGGTCGGCGGAGGGGCGGGCGTGGCCCCGGCCGTCGCCAGTGGCACGAACAGCGCCAGCGACAGGAGGGCCGCGAGGCCTGTGATCAGGAACACCCTCACTCGTTTCATGCTCGACTCCTTTCGGACGCCGTGCGGCGTCACAGCGGGAATGGATACCGGGTCATGGCCCGGCAATGAGCTGCCGGAGGTCCGGTCAAAGTGGTATATCGACCGTAGGAGTCGAGGGCTTGAGCATGATGTGGGCCAGTGCCGGGGTGGTCTGGTGACCGTCCCGGCACTGGCCCCAGTGTGCGCGCGTTCAGCGAGCCGTGCTCACCAACCGAAGTGCTTGCGCATGAGCGGGAACAGGAAGTAGACGAGGAAGGCCAAGGCGATGAGGTAGAGCAGCCAGTGGACCTTGCGGCCCTCGCCGCGGGACACGCGGACGGCGACATAGCTCAGGAACCCGGCGCCGATGCCGTTGGTGATGCTGTAGGTGAGCGGCATGATGGTCATGGTGAGCACTGCCGGCAGGCCGAAGGACAGGTCGGTGAAGTCGATCGCGGACACGGCCAGACAGGTACCGTCCTGACCCTCGGCCAGCGCCTCCTGGCGCGTGAGTGTCTGCATCATGAGGTACCCCACCACGATGAGGGCGGGAGCAGTGGCCGCCGCCGGCACTATGCCAGCGATGGGCGAGAAGGGCATGGCGAGGAAGAAGCACAGGGCCGTGATGACGTTGACCCAGCCGGTGCGACCGCCAAGGCCCACGCCGGCGCCCGACTCGACGTAGGTGGTGGCCGAGGATGCCGAAGCGGCGCCGCCGGCCACGGCCGCGAGTGAGTCGATGAGGAGCAGCTTGTTGGTGCCGGGGAGCTGCCCGTTCTTGTCGAGGTAGCCGGCCTGGCCGCCGACGCCGATGAGCGTGCCCATGGTGTCGAAGAAGTCGCTGAGCATGACGCTGAAGATCCACAGGATGGCGGCGGTGACGCCCAGCTGCGAGAAGGCGCCGAAGTCGAACTGGCCCAAGAGGCTGAAGTCTGGAGCGGCAAAGGCTGAGTCGGGGACCACGGCCGTGCCCGCCGGGAACGCCTCTTTGCCGTAGGCGTAGTTGACGATGATCGCCAGGACGGTGCTGCCGATGATGCCGAACAGGATGGCGCCCTTCCACTTGCGGGCCAGCATCACGATGGTGATGAGTGTGCCGAAGGCGGCGACGCCGACCGGAGCGCTTGTGACGTCACCGAGGGCCACTGGGGTGCCGCTCCCGGCGACGACCAGACCGCCGTCGACGAGACCGATGAAGAGGATGAAGAAGCCGATGCCCACGACGATCGCCTTCTTGAGCTCCAGAGGTATGGCCGAGAAGATCGCCTTGCGCAGCCCGGTGATCACCAGGATGGTGATGGCGATGCCTTCCAGCACGATGATGCCCATGGCGCTCTTCATGGAGAGGCCTTCGCCGGCGACCAACTGGAACGCTACGACGGCGTTGAGCCCCATGCCAGGGGCTATGGCGTACGCCTTGTTCGTGACGAGGCCCATGAGCAGGGTCATGACGCCGGCCACCAGGCAGGTCGATGTGAGGGCGGCCGCGAACGGCAGACCTAGAGGCTGCAGGTCGGGCACGCCCTCGAACCCCAGGATGGAGGGGTTCACGAAGATGATGTACGCCATGACCATGAACGTGGTGAGGCCGGCCAG
>CAYMTC010000076.1:0-7919 GCA_964393265.1 uncultured Thermoleophilia bacterium | reverse complement strand
GCGATGGAATCTCGTGACTGGAGTTCAGACGTGTGCTCTTCCGATCTCAGAGGAAGTTGTTCACCACCGCGATGACGTAGGCCAGGAGGACGATGACCGGAGACGGCAGCTGCGCGTTGAGGAGCCAGTACAGCAAGGCGAAGACGGCGTAGCCGAAGACGGTGTTCCAGCCGCCCACCACCAGGTACAGCAGCGGCTCCCGGTAGCGCTGGAGCAGCGCCAGCGGGCTGCCCGCGCGGCGCCCGTCGTACGCAGCGTGCGCGGGCGGCACCTCGCCCGACCCGTCCAGGCCCTCGTGACGTTCGGGAGCGCTCACGCAGTCACTGCCAGACGAGGTGACGGTACGGGGGCTCGTAGGTGAGCCGCACCTCGTGGCGGCCGGGCGGGACTAGGACTCCCAGGAAGGTGTAGTCGGCCGGCGCCACCTCCGTTGGCCGGCCGTCGACCCACGCCCGCCAGTATGTGCTGTAGCTGTTCCCCACGACCAGCAGCGACGTCACCTGCGCCTCGGTGCGCACGACCACCTCGTCCGCCGCGTACGCACGTATGGCCGCCTCGTCGGCCGCCTCGGCCTCCGCCTGCGGCGCTTTGTCTCCCAGGCGGTCCAGATCAAGTCCTGCCGCGTCGCTGCGCGTGAAGAAGACCGTCTCGCGCAGCTCCTGGGCGGAGGACGCACCCATGGCTCCCAGCACCTCGGCGTAGGTGTCCAGTACAAGCGCGTCCCGCGTGAGGAAGGCGCGCGGCAGCTCCTGACGGTTGCGGTACACCCACAGTGGCAGCCCCGGATACTCGCCGCGCGCCATGCGCTCGCGCTGCTCTCCCAACGAGAGATGGAGCCAGGCCAGCTGCTGCGCGCGCTGGGGGCTGGCCAATTCCTCCAGCCCCGGATCGCGCAGCCGCGTGGGCGAGACGATGTAGCGCACGTTAGCCAGCGAGAGCAGCGCCAGGTTCCAGCGGCGAGCGAACTCTATGCCGTCCTTGCGACGCAAGTTGTAGTTGTCGGCATACAGGTAGGCGCGGTTGCTGCCCCGCAGGAAGGTGGCCTTGATGCGCGCGTGCCTGCCCACGTCGCTCTCCAGCACCTCCGCCCAGAAGCGCTGGTAGCGCTGTGAGTAGAGGACCAGGTAGCCATCGGCCGTCTCCAGTCCGTACGCCCAAAGGTAGCCAGGATGCCACTTGTCCTCCAGTTCACGGAACAGGGGAGCGTTGACGCTCGCCACCCGGAACGGCTCGGCAGGGGTCTGCGTCGCCGCCAACTCCTGCAGCCGTGGGTCGCGGAAGAAGGAGGCGTACGTTGAGCCCGCCTGCAGCTCGTGCCACACACGACTCTGCACGTCGTACGCCTGCCACGCCGCGAAACCCAATACCAGCACACCCACCAGCGCCTGCAGCGACACGCACAGGCGCCGCCGCGTACGGTACAGGTGTACCCCAGGCTTGCTGGTCTCCTCGACGAGGAGGTCGTCGGCAAGTGGCGTACCAGCCGCTCCTAGGCAGCGCGGCAGCAGACTGAGGCCCGCGCCGCCCGCCAGCAACAACAGGAACGGCACCACCACCGCCATCCTGTCGATGCGAAAGCCGGAGAACGCTCCCAGCCGTGCCATGACCTGGTCACGGATCTCCGGGACCAAGTACACGAGGGCGGCGGCGACTGCCGCCACCACGGCGAGGGCTAGCACCCGCCAGGCGCGGCGCCAGAGCGCCAGCACCAGCGCCGCGCCCGTCATGCCCAACGCCGCCGCGTTGTCCAACAGGAACCCGGCGATCCACGCAGGCCGGCCCTCGGCGCGCGCCGCGTAGAGCTCGCGCGCCGCTCGGTGCGAGAAGGGAGCTGCGGCAGCGGCGGCCCACAGCACAGGCAGTTCGCCGACCAGCCACGCCAGCGTGAACACGAGCGGCGGCACCCAGTACCAGCGCCGCGAGCGTCGCGGAAAGGCCACGAGGGCCACCACGATGACGGCCACGACGCAGAACGAGGCCACGAAGAAGTGCGAGGTGAAGGCGAGCGCGAGACCGGCCGCGGCCGTGGCAAGGTACCGCACCCACGGCCGCCACTCAGCACCGCGGTACATCAGGAACAACACCGCCGGCAGGCCTGAGAGCGCCAGCCCGTCGTAGAGTGCGAAGCCAGTCCACGCCCCGTTGATGTGCGGCTGGACGAACAGCGCGTACAGACAGCCGATGGCGACCGCCAGCCACGGCGAGGCTGACCCCCACTCGCGCAGAAGCCGGTAGGTGAAGTAGGCCGCGATGAAGCGCTGCAGGAACAGGAAGAGGCCGTATGCTAGCCAGCCCGGCAGCAGGGCGAAGAGGAGCGTGCTGAGGTCCCTGCTGAGCCCGGTGGCCAGTCTGTCTGTCCCGCTCAATGCCTGTGGACTCCATGATCCAAGGCCGGTGAGCGACTGGCCATCTCCGAACCAGACCGCCCGCGGGACGTTCATCTCGCCGACGTCGTGCTGGACGACGTACGACAGCTCGCCGAGGCCGTAGTACGGGAAGGCCAGACCGGCAGCGAAGAGCAGGAGAAGGAGCGCTACCACCGTTGCCGTGACAGGACGGTCGCGCGTCGGAGCGGGCGTCTGGGGAAGCGAGTCCCCATCGCCGAGGTGCATCCCGTGCGCTGCGACGGGGCTGGTGTGGTGCACGCGTCTCACAGGAAGAAGTGTGGGTCGCGCCTAGTCTACCTCACCCGGCAGCTCGGACACAGAAATGTCCGTACGATAGTCTGCGTATCTTGGAGCAGACGCCGAAAACGCGTGGTGACGCGAGCCACCCGTCGACGAGGCACGCTTTAGTCGAGGAAGTCGCGCAGCCGCTGCGCCTCGCGGTAGCTCTTGAGCTTAGCGAGCGTCTTGGCTTCTATCTGGCGGATGCGCTCGCGGGTGACGCCGAACCTTTGCCCCACCTCTTCTAGCGTGCGTGGGTGCTCACCCTTGAGGCCGAACCGCAGCTCGATGACCTTGCGCTCGCGGTGCGTGAGCTGGTTGAGCACACCCTGCAGCTCTTCCTTCTGCATGATCTCACTGACGGCCTCGACCGGCATGGTGGCGTCCTCGTCCTCGATGAAGTCGCCGAGCTGACTGTCCTCTTCTTCACCGATGGGCGTCTCGAGGCTGACCGGCTCTTGGCTGATCTTGAGGATCTCACGGACCTTCTGTGGCGTGGTGCCCATCTCGTGGGCGATCTGCTCGGGGGTGGGCTCACAGTTCATCTCTTGCAGCAGCTGGCGCTGCACGCGGATGAGCTTGTTGATGGTCTCGACCATGTGCACCGGTATGCGGATGGTGCGCGCCTGGTCGGCGATAGCGCGGGTGATAGCCTGGCGGATCCACCACGTAGCGTACGTGCTGAACTTGTAGCCCTTGCGGTAGTCGAACTTCTCCACGGCGCGGATGAGGCCCAGGTTGCCCTCTTGGATGAGGTCCAGGAACAGCATGCCACGGCCGACGTACCGCTTGGCTATCGAGACGACCAGACGCAGGTTGGCCTCGATGAGCTTGCGCTTGGCCTCCATGTCCTTGCGCTCGATGCGCTTGGCCAGGGCGACCTCTTCCTCGGCAGTGAGCAGCGGCACCTTGCCGATCTCCTTGAGGTACATCCGCACCGGGTCGTTGGTGGGCGTCTTCACCGACAGGTCGAGCTTGGAGATGATCTCTTGCTCGGCCTTAGCCTCGGTGGAGTCGGCGGCGCCCTCCTCGCTCTCCGCGAGCTCTATGCCTTCATCGTTGATGAGGATGAAGATGGCATCGATCTGGTCGGCGGTGAGGTCGAGCTCCTGCAGTATCTCGTGCACGTGCTCGCTGAGCAGGAACCCCTGCTCCTTGCCCTCGTTGACCAGCTCGCGGACCTCGTCGATGTTCTCGACGCCGATGTCGACGTGCTCGCTGGTCTTACGATCATCGGTGATATCGGTCACTCGCGTCCCTTCTCCTCTCGAGAGGTGCCCACCGACTCCTCGACCGGCAGCGCGCTGATAAGGCGCGCCAACCGATGGACCTCACGCTGAGCATCGGCAGCAGCCTTCTCGAGCTTCAACTCCTGGGGCCTCGTGCTGGCGTTCCTCATGGCCCTGCGCAACTCGGCGTGCCTCCGCACCGCCTGCGCGTGCTGTAGCCGCAGGAAGAGGTCGAGAAGCACCTGTGCGTCGAAGCGCTCGCCAGAGGCGCGGACCATGACCTCTGCCATACCGTCCGCCGCCTGTCCGGCCTCTTCGTCTGCCGTCGCCTCCTCCTGCGACTCACTTTCCCCAGCGGCGGCGGCGCCTAACCGCCCCAGCCGCCGCCGCACCGCCTGGTATGCCCGACGCATGTCGGGATCGGCGAAGTACGTCTCGTCAACGGCCGCGACGCACTTGGCGCCATCGGCGGGTACGGCCACGCATGCGGCCAGGAACCGCGCCTCCAGGGTGCGCTCTGCCGAGAGGAGCCGTCGCGACACAGCGGCTGTGGCACTGGGCACGCGTTGCTCATGACCCTGGGCCACGCGCCCCTGCCGGCCGCCAGCAGCAAGGCCACTCAGCAGGTGCCGGACACTCTCGGGCGAGAGGCGGAGGCTGTCGGCGATGTAGCGAACCTCTTCGTCTCGCTCGATGGGACTGGCCGCTTCGGCGAGAGCGCCCTGGAGGAGGGCTAGGGCTCGAGTGCGATCGTCAGGCTTCGCCAGATCGTGGGCCGAGAGAATTGACCGGACGTGGAACTGTAGCAAGGTGAGCGCTGCGTCGGCAAGCCGAGCGAAGTCGGCTGCGTCGTGCCCAGCGCGCACCCAATCGGCCGGGTCCAAGCCGTCCGGCACGCGGATCACGTGGATGGTCACGTCGAGCCTGCGGGCCAGGGCGAGAGCGCGCAACATGGCGCCCTGGCCCGCAGCGTCGGCGTCGAAGCACAGGTACACCTGACGCGTGTGCTTGAGCAGCGCCTGCACCTGCGCCTCCGTGAGAGCCGTCCCCATGGAGGCCACCACGTTACTCACCCCATCCTGTGCCAGCTCCAGCTCGTCGGTGTATCCATCGACGACTTAGACCCGGTCGGCGCGGCGCGCAGGTTCGCGCGCCTTGTCGAGACCGAACAGGGCATCGCTCTTGTGGTAGAGAGGCGTCTCGGGCGAGTTGAGGTACTTCGGCTTCTCGTCGCCGAGCGTGCGCGCCCCAAAACCCAGCACGCGCCCGCGCTCGTCGACCAGCGGGAACATGAGGCGGCCGCGGAAGCGGTCGTAGACGCGGCCGCCGGCCTCGCCTGCCGGCCCACGAACGGCGCCACTGGCCCCGCCGCGTGAGCTCTGGAGGACGAGGCCGGCCTCGAGCAGCTCCTTCTCGGCAAAGCCCGCCTTGGTGGCGGCGTTGCGCAGTTGCCGCCACTGCGGCGGACTGAAGCCCAGGTGGTACTGCTTGCAGACCTCCTCACCGAGGCTGCGCGCGTGGAGGTAGTCGCGAGCGGCCTCAGCGTACGAAGCCGTCCAGAGCACCCGCTCATAGTAGTCGCACGCCTTCTGGAGCACCTGCCGCAGCCGCTCTCGGCGCCGACGTGCGGCGTCGTCCACCTGCCCTGACTCGTACTCGAGCTCGACCCCGTAGCGCTCGGCCAGCAGCTCCACCGCGCCGGAGAAGTCCAGACCCTCCTTCTTCTGCACGAAGTCCAGTAGGTCGCCGCCCTCACCGCAGCCGAAGCAGTAGTAGAGCTTGTCGGTGGGATTCACGGAGAACGACGGCGTCTTCTCCTCGTGGAAAGGACACAGGCCCGTGTAGTTAGCGCCTGCCTTCTTGAGCTGCGTGTAGCGACCCACCACCTCGAGCATGTCGGCGGCCGCCACCACCCTCTCGATACTGCTGCGGGTCACGCGCGGCACGTACGCCTCACCCTCTGCGGCCGCGGGCGTCGCTGCCGCACACGCCCGTGTCGCTGCGCGCCGTCGGGGCCGTCTCGGCTGCTTCACTGCCGCGCACGTGCGTGGTGGCTTGCGGCGCCGCAGACCGGGCGGTCTGCGTCCGCGTCGCCGCACGGTCACCCGCTCGCCGGGCCTCCTCGTGCGCGGCGAGGTAGCGCATGCCAGCCGCGACACGGCGTCGGCGGCGCGTGCTGAAGGCGGGTGCGCGCCGTGGCTGCCCGGCCTTGACCACACGGCCTTCGCCGGTGCGCTGGATCCCCAGGTGATCCAGTGCCCAGACCAAGCCGTAGACCGTCGCCGGCAGCCACACTACGTAGAAGACTGCGAGCAGCACGTAGGTGCCGCCACCACCAGCCAGACCGAGTGACAGCGCCTTGGACCCCGCCACATCGAAGACCACCATGAGGATGACGGGCACTGCGATGAGAGCCAAAGCCAGGAGGGTCGCCGCCCAGCGCGCCACCCGCAGAAGGTTCACCGACATCAGGCCACCGCGTAGTCTGACGGAGTCAAGTGACGCGCCATGAGGACCTCGTCGTACCTGCGCTGCAGACGTTCGAAGCGCTGCGTCAGCAGCGCCTCGCGCACGAAGCCGTGGACAGTGAAGAACCGCAGCGCCCGCTCGTTGTGGGAGAAGACGCCCACGGTGACGCGGACGAACCCGTGCCGCCCGGCCCATGGCAAGGCAACGTCCAGTAGCGCGGAGCCGATGCCGCGACCGCGCAGGTCGCGCTGCACGACGAGTCCCAACTCACAGACGTGCGGCGCGTAGGGATGGCGGTCGGCCGCCAGACTCAAGTGCCCGACGACACCTTTCTCCAACAGCGCCACGAGCATCAGCGTGCCGCGCTCTGTCGTGACACGCGCCACCTCAGCACGCAGCGTACGCACGCTGCAACTGCCGGATACGTGCAGTATGGGTGTCTCCGCCTCAGCGCCCACTGCGTCGAGGAGGGCACAGACACCGCGCGCATCCCCGGGCATCGCCGAGCGGACCGCAAGCTCGCGGCCGTCGTTGAGCCGGAAGCGTGACAGGCGACGCACCGATGCCACGTCACCTCACCCCCTCTGCCCGGACTGCCACCCTTGAGTGTGCCCCGAAGAGCACCTTCGGTATGCAGCGGTCCGCACGTGCTCGGGTCTTGCGTGCCCCCTGGAGACTGCCGCCTACTTGTCGTCGGGCCGCTGCATGCTCTCTTCCAGCGCCGCCTGCGCAGCAGCCAGACGTGCCACTGGCAGCCGGAACGGCGAGCAACTGACGTAGTCCATCTCAACACGGTGACAGAACTTCACCGACGACGGCTCGCCGCCATGCTCCCCGCAGATGCCCACCTTGAGCCCTGGGTGAGCGGCACGGCCCTTGCTCACACCGATCTCGACAAGCTGGCCGACACCCTCCACGTCGAGCACCGCGAACGGGTCGGCAGGCCAGATCTCCAGGTCCGCGCCCGTGTAGAGCGGCATGAACTTGCCGGCGTCGTCGCGACTGACCCCGAAGGTCATCTGGGTGAGGTCGTTGGTGCCAAAGCTGAAGAACTCCGCCTCCTCGGCGATGGCGTCAGCCGTCAGCGCCGCGCGCGGCACCTCGATCATCGTTCCGACCAAGTAGTCCACCTGCACGCCGGCCTGCGCGAACACCTCCGCTGCCACCTCGCGCACCTGGGTCGCCTGGTGAGCCAGCTCCTTCTTGGTGCCCACCAGTGGGATCATGATCTCGGGATGGACGTCGACGCCCTCCTTCTTGACGATGCAGGCGGCCTCGAGGATGGCCCGCGCCTGCATACGGGTGATCTCGGGGAACGCGACGCCCAGACGACAGCCGCGGTGGCCCAGCATGGGGTTGAACTCGTGCAGTTCAGCCACCTTGGCGGCGATGCGCTGCTCGGAGACACCCATCTGGGCGGCCACCTGCGCCTGCTCCTTGGCCGTGTGCGGCAGGAACTCGTGCAGCGGCGGGTCGAGCGTGCGGACGGTGACCGGGCGCTCGCCCATGACAGATCGGAAGAGCACACGTCTGAACTCCAGTCACCGCTCATTAT
>CAYMTC010000075.1:0-7945 GCA_964393265.1 uncultured Thermoleophilia bacterium | reverse complement strand
GATAATGAGCGGTGACTGGAGTTCAGACGTGTGCTCTTCCGATCTAGCAGGCGTCTCGAAGGCGCTGGCCGGCCCGTAGCCGACGAACGGTTCACAGCGCCAGCCGAGGTCGCTGGCGTCCCGGGTGTCTTGGTCCGGGGTCGCCTCGACGCTGATGCCGCGCGGCTGCTGCGTCACCGTCGCCGTGAAGGCGCCCACATAGCCCTCGACGCTCTCGACCTCGGCGCCTGTGTGCACGGTGATGCGGGGATCGGCGAGGACCTCCTCGCAGAGTCGGCAGAGGACGTCCTCGGCAGGCTCGTCGTAGGGGAAGAGCTTGTCGAGCCGCGCCACCTTGCCACCCAGCGTGAGCTCCTTCTCGATGAGAGCTACGGAGAGGCCCGTCTTGGCGAGGTCGGTGGCGGCCCGCAGTCCGGACACGCCGCCGCCAAGCACGAGCGCTTGGGGTGCGGCGGGGATGCCGATGGGCTGCAGGGGCCTGAGCGTGCGCGCTTTGGCGACGCCTGCGCGCACCAGCGCAGCGGCCTTGGCTGTGGCGTCTTCGCCCTTCTCGTGCGACCAGCTCACCTGCTCGCGGATGTTGACGTGCTCGTAGAGGTACGGGTTGAGGCCGGAGCGCTCCAGGACGCCGCGGAAGGTCATCTCGTGCAGGCTGGGAGCGCAGGCCGCGATGACGACGCGGTTGACGCCGAGCGACTTGATGTCGTCGGCCACCACCTGCTGGCCAGGGTCCGAGCACATGAACATGTTGGTCCTGGCCGCCACGACGTTCGGCAGCTTGGCGGCCTCGGCGGCCACCGTCTCTACGTCGACGACGTCGGAGATGTTGCCACCGCAGTGGCATACGTACACGCCGATGCGGAGGTCTTCTGACTCCTTCTGGCCGTTGTTCTGGTTGTCTTCGGGACGTTCAGCCACGGTCACCCTCCCGCAGTACCTCCATGGCCGCCGCACTTGCCTCGGCGATGGTGTCGACGATGTCCATGGGTCCCCTCGCTGTGCCGGCGACGGAGACGTGCGGCAACGAGGTGCGACACGGCGCGTCCTTAGGCAGCGGCACGTCGACGAAACCGTCGTCGCCGATCTGCAGTGGCAGCAGGTCGCGGGTCTCTGGTACGGCGGCCAGCCCGAGCGAGAGCACCACCATGTCGTGCTGGCGCACCTCCGACTGACCCCGGTCGCCGACGTTCTCGATGTGCACTTCGACCGAACGGTCGGGCAGCTCTACCAGGCGGCCCACCTTTGCCTTCACGAACTCGATGCCCATCGCCTTGGCGGAGCGGTAGAACTCCTCGTAGCCCTTGCCGAAGGCACGGATGTCCATGTAGTAGATGGTGAGGTCCGCGAACGGCAGCGAGCCGCTCAGCAGCATGGCCTGCTTGATGGCGTACATGCAGCAGACCCGTGAGCAGTACGGCACGCCGATCGACTTGTCGCGGGAGCCTGCGCACTGCACCCAGGCGACCGTGGCGGGCTCCTTGCCGTCTGCTGGTCGTATCACGCGGCCGTACGGCCCGTGTGGCGCCAGCAGGCGCTCCATCATGAGCGGTGAGATGACGTTGGCGATACTGCCGGCGCCGTACTCCGCCTTCTGGTCCACCGAGGTGAGTTGCCAGCCGGTGGCCACGATGATGTGGTCGACGTCTACAGGGATGATCTCGTCCTGTTGGTCGTAGACGATGCAGTCCTTTGGGCACACCTGCGCGCAGCGGCCGCAGAGCGTGCACGAGTCCTTGTCGATGAGGGCCACCTGCGGAATGGCATTGCTGAACGGCACGTAGGCTGCGCGCCGCGCGCCCATGCCGTACTCGAAGTCATCGCTTACCTCCACCGGGCACGCGTACTCGCAGAGGCGGCAGCCGATGCACGCGCTCTGGTCCACGTAGCGAGCCTTCTGGCGGATGCTCCCGGTGTAGCCGCCCTCGCGCGGCGTCAAGCCCTCTACCTCTGCATACGTGTAGATGGTGATGTTGCGATGGTGTGCGGCAGCGGCCATCTTGGGGGTGGTGATGCAGCTGGAGCAGTCGAGCGTAGGGAACACCTTGCTCAGGCCGATCATCGCGCCGCCGATGCTTGGCTGCCGCTCGACGATGACGACCTGTTGTCCTTGGTCGGCGAGGTCCAGCGAAGCTTGGAGGCCGCCGATGCCGCCGCCGATGACGAGCGTGTCGAAGTGGACGGTGGTCACGACCCGTCACCTCCCGCGGCGGCCGTTGCCGTGGCAGGCGCGGCGGCCACCCGTGCATTCATCTCGTTGATCTCCTTGAGGTAGGCCTTGGTGCAGACCGTACAGATGGCTGTCAGTCGGAGCAGCATGGGGTCCATGCCGCGTTCCTTGAGGCCGAGCTTGACGCGGTCTATCCGCTTGGTGAGGAGTTCGAAGGCGCCTGGGTACGGGCACTCGTGCCCGCACGACATGACGATGATGCCGGCGAAACCCTTGTCGAAGCAGTCGTAGTAGAACTGGTCCGGGAACATGACCGGCGCTGGCACGCGCATGACGTAGGCGTTCGGCGCGTAGTGGAGGTGTGCCTGGCCCACCGCGTCGGCGGCGATGTCGGCACAGGATGTCGTGGTAAGCACGAGGATGGGCGGTGCTGTGGTATCGGCCATGGCGCTCATATGTCTACATGCGGTCGCGCCGTGGACCGCGTCACTTGCCCCGCCGGACGAAGATGCGGTCGTAGCCTTCTTCGGACTGTACCGCGCCGAGGAACTCGTGCCCTACCTTGTTCGCCCAGATCGGGATGTCGTTGCGGGAGCCGGCGTCGGCGGAGCGGACCTCGATGACCTGTCCTACGCTGACGCTGCCGATGCCCTTCTTGGCCTCGAGGAGCGGGCCGGGGCACGCACTGCCGCGAGCGTCGACCACGCCGTCCGGGGTGATGTTCTTGAGTTCGTCTTCGCTGAGGGCCATCATCGTCTCCTTGCTCGTCAGATTGATGGGGTGGAGGACGTCGCGAGAGCGACGTAGGTACCGCTGGTCACCGTGCCGCTGATCGCATGGCCATGGCGTTGTGGATGATCTCTTCGTGGACGTTGTGCTCTTCGATGAGCGCCTCTCTGATGAGTCGGCAGGCGGCGATCAACTTGGGGTTGGCGGCGAAGTAGTACACCGTGCGCCCCTCGCGCCGGCTGCGCACCGCGCCTACGGATCTCATGCGGCGCAGGTGCTGTGAGATGTTGGTGATGGGGAGTCCGAGGATCTTTGCCAGCGTGCCGACCGAGCGCTCCTCGTCAGCCAACTCGTAGAGGATGGCCAGACGGGTCTCGTTAGCGACTACCCGGCAGTACTCCGCATGGAGGTGGATGAGATCCGCGTCCGGACGATCATGGAAGGACATTCTCTCTGCCAACTTCTCACCTTCACGATTGAATTGTTACGCAAATTCTGCAACATTTATAGCAGGTGGTCGTGTGCAGCGGCAAGCAGTCAGGATGGCTAATCCGAGCCCCGCCGATGTGACGCTTGGGACAGTCGTCGCCTCGTACTGACCTGCGAGAGCCTGTCAGGCCTGGGGGTCTTGACGTCGTGGATTAGCGCATCTGCGTGGCTCGTGCGCGCCTCGACGGCGCCAAAGCTCAGCGCTCTTGGGCGTCCGCCAAGGTCTCGATGATGGCACGAGCCAGGCGCGTGGACAGGTTCTTCACGGTGTGCCGCTTGAGCCCGTACATGTGGCAGCGGCAGTGGGCTTTGTCGAACGGCAGGTGGCGCGCGTCCGGTGCCACCAGGATGGGCGCGTGTCCCAGCGCCTCGGCCAGCCCGAGCTCGTAGAAGACGTTAGCGTTCTTGCCTGTGCAGACAGCGATGATGACGTCGGCATCGGCGATGGCCTCACGGACCTGATCGACGATGACTCCCGCCTTGAAGATGCTGTCGGCGCGGCGCAGCTCGACACCCGCTTGCTCTGCCGCCGCGCGGACAGCCTTCTGCACCTCTCGGTAGACGGCCGGCTTCTCGCCGCCGGCCGCTTTGGCGCTGAACGGCGTGAGCAAGAAGGCTGTCGGCGGCTGCTTGACCACGTCGTTCTACAGAGCTGGCCGGCCCAGGGCGGCCACTCTACTGCTCCCCCGGCTCGTCGTAGGGTCTGGTGAGGGCGTGGGATCCGGCGGGTCGGGCGTGGGGCAGTAGCGCGTCAGCAGCGCTGCGCAGCGTACCGAGAGCTCTCGCTGCCAGCTGCGGCGGCCGGCGGCGCGGAGGTGGTAGACGTCGTGGAACCGGGCGTTGGTCAGCCGCGCCGCGCGAGTGAGGCCCAGGTATGGCACCTCGTAGCGCTTTGCGAGTGTACGGCACCAAGCCATGTACGCGCGGCGCGCCGGGTCCCAGCTGTGGCGGATGACACTGCCGTTCCAGGGTGCCTCGAGGAGCACCGGATAGAGCCCACGGTACTGGCAGCGCTCTATGAGCGCGCGCAGCTGGCCGGCGCTGGTCGCGTACCGTCGCTGGAAACGGGGATAGCCGTGGCGCATCCAGTCACGGACCATGGCTCGCTTGACCCTGTCGCTCAGTCGCGGCTGCTGGTCGTACCGGTGCTCGAACGACGGCACGTGCTCGGGCACAGGCTCCGGCAGCGCGATGGGTGGTCGGATCGTGGGTTGGGAGAAGCGCACCACGTTGACGCCGATGAGCACGATAGTGCGGTCGCGGGGCAGGTAGGGCATGAGTGTGAGGTCGTCCCCGAAGGTCTGCATGCTCGAGGCGAGGTTGCGTGCTTGGACGGGCGATCCCCACACCTCGGAGATCTGGGCGGACCAGGACGTGTCGTCCACCGTGCACTCGCGGAAGGCGGACCCGCCGAACAGGACGACCAGCGGATCCTGCGGCGGCTCCGCCCGGAGGTTGGCGAGCGTCTGCAGGGCGTCACGCCAGGCGGCCGAGTCGGGCGCCGCCCCCGATGCAGCCGGGCGACCCAGGGTCACGAGCGCCAAGCCGCCTATGAGCAGGGCGCCGCAAAGAAGGAGACAGGCGCGCGCACGTACCCGTGAGAGAGTGCGCGCAAGAGGACTGCGCGCGAGGAGTCTGGGTGTGAAGGGGCCGCGTGCGAAGAGGCCTCCACGAACGGCACGCGTGGGCGTGCCAGTGTGGGGTGCGGGCACGTCGCCGACCGCAGCCTGTCGCTCCGACGCGCAGCCGGCGCACGGCGGCCGCGCGCCCGGGGTGGACGGCGGCTGCGCCCTCCCGGTGGCATCCCAGACGTCTGCGGAGACCTGTGTCATGGCTGGTGACGACATCGCTTCCTCCGCATCCTACAGCGGTCTGCCGTGCAGCGGTGGGCGGTGGGCGTACGCCTGTCACTCGCAGGGTACTCTCTCTTAGCGAGGGAGGAGGTCGGCATGCCACTGGGTGGCTACTGCGAGATCTGCAAGCGCTGGGTGTGGGTCACCGGCTACGGTGAGTGCGAGAACGGGCACCCGGCAAGTGCGGTACGCGACGTGCAGCAGCTGGTCCCACAGCGACCCGAGCCGCTGTCGATGGGCCTCCGCCACGAGCCGGTGGTGGTGTGGCGGGCCGTACGCCACCGCTGGTGGTGGCGACACTCGCTCTGGGTGATCTGGACCTTCACGTTCGGGCTCCTCAACTGGGTGGCGTTCTTCTACATAGGCGTGCGGGCGAGAAGACTCGCGTGGATCTTGGCCGGCGCTCTGTATCTGCTGCCCACGATGCTCACTGTCGCCAGCATCGGCACATGGTGGTTGCGTGTCGCGCTGCCCACTCAGCTGCTCGTCGCGGGTGTCTCCACTCTGCATGCGCTCATAGCGCGACCGATGTACCGGGCTGTCATGTTCGGCGACAGGCCCGGGCGGGCGCTCGCGTCGCCGCCGCAGCCGCCGGCGCTGGCCGCCGGTGGTGAGCGGCTCGCACTTCCCAGAGGTCTGGACGCGGAGGCAGCCGAGGTCATCCAGGCGGCGCACAGGCGTGTACGCACCATCGTCGCGGCGACGGCGTCCATACACAAGCCTCAGGTCCGGGAGAGGATCGCGGCGGTGTGTGGCACAGCCGAACAGATCCTCGACGAGCTGGGCCGCGAACCTCGGCAGATCCAACTGGCGCGCGCGTTCTTCGCCTACTATCTCGAGGCCGCGCAGCGCATCGTCACGGGCTACGCGGATCTGGCGCCGCGCGCAGGCGCCTCGGCCGAGGTGGACGAAGCGCTGGTGCGTGCCGAGCGCTCACTCGACGCGATCGAGCAGGCGTTCGAACAGCAGCTGCGCGGCCTTCTCGAGCGTCGCGTCATAGACCTGGAGAGCGAGGTGGCTCTCTTGGAGAAGACGGTGCAGCTGGACGCGCGCGCACCGGCGGCTGCGGACGCGGCGCTATCCGTGTCAGACAGTGAGGCCCGCTAGCCGCACGGCGGGTCTTGGTGGCCGAGAGCTAGGTCAGCCGAGCGTGCGCTCGACCGACCACCTCTTGCTGAGGCGGTCGAAGGCCAACTCGAATTGCCGCCCTTGTGAGAGCACGCGGAAGTAGCGGCGGCTGGTGCGGATGCTCTCGTCCCACCAGCCGGTGTCGATGACCCAGGTGACGAGCACTTGTTCGACGGCGTAGCGACGCCTGCGCCAGACGAAGGCCACAGGGCGCTGCTGTCGCTTGTCCCAGGTGACGGCTACGGGGAGGGAGTGAGGATCCAGGGGGTTCATGGTCGATCGGGGTGAGCGTAGAACGAACATACGTTCGTGTCAATCTGCCGTGCTGAGATCCGCAGAGATCAAGGGCGCGACGGCACCGCGTAAGAGAGTGACAGTCTGTCGAGCGGCACGCGGCCGGTGGTCCGACTCCCCTGCTTGACAGTGTGAGAGATGTGGCTATTATGGGCATATGCTAATAAAGACAGTGAGCATGAGGGAAGATAGGAGGAAGGACTATGCCACGAGGTGACGGTACAGGACCGTGGGGCGGTGGCCCCATGACAGGTCGAGCCGCTGGCTACTGTGCCGGTAACACTGTCCCGGGCTACATGAGTCCGGGCGGCGGTCTGGGTCGCTTTGGCGGCTGGGGCGGCGGCTGGCGTGGAGGCGGTGGCCGTGGCTACCGTAACGTGTACTACGCCACCGGCCTTACCGGCTGGCAGCGTGGGGTCCGCGCACCGGGTGGGTGGGGCGGCTACGGTTGGTCCGTAGCGCCTGCGGTGCCCTACGGAGCAGGGATCACACGCGAGCAGGAGGTCGCCGGTCTTCAGGCGCAGGCCGAGAACCTCGAGCAGACTCTCAGCGACATCCGCGAGCGCCTGTCCAAGCTCGAGAGCGAGGAGCAGTGAGTCTGGGCAGAGCTTCCGGACAGGGGCGCGGCGCACAGAGGCGTGGCGGCGGTTTTGGGAGCGGCGGTGGCCGCGGTCTTGGCATCGTGCCCGACCGCGGCCGCGGTCGTGGTGTAGCTCAGGGCGGCGGTGGCCGCGGCCCTGGTCTAGGCCGGGGCTCAGGTCGTGGGGTAGACCGTCGGTGGACAGGTCAGACGCAGGACCCGCTCCTGGGCTGGCCGGCGCCAGCGGCGGGTCGGCCGCCGTGGTCCGCGGCAGGACGTGGCGTGGCGGCGCGCGGTGTGGCGCACTGGGGTGCGCCTGTCGGCCGTGCAGCCGCGCAGCCCATGCGGGTGCCGCCTGAGTCTCAGGCTGGCTCGCTGCCCGGGAAGCTTTCTCCATCCAGTCCGGCTGACGCTTCAGAGCGTGAGCAGGCTCTCGTAGCTGTCGTGGCTCATCCGGAGTCTTGCATCGGCTGTGGCGCGTGCGAGTATCAGTGTCCATACGGTGCTGTCTCGCTGGTGCGCGGCGAAGGCGTGCGCAGCGCGCTGCCCGTGATCGACACCGATCGGTGCACTGGCTGCGGCCGCTGTGTCGACTGCTGCCCCCAAGGCGTGCTGGCGCTGCGCCCAGCCTCGAGCGTGGCCGATCGCACCGAGGACCGGACAAGAGGGTCGCGATAGCCAGCGGCAAGGGCGGCACAGGCAAGA